>JBKJWJ010000317.1:0-6488 GCA_046716905.1 Gaiellaceae bacterium | reverse complement strand
ATTTGAGCCCGACCCTCAGCAAGCTGAGAGTCAGGTCTCGGCGTTTCACGCACGCTGTTGAGTTTTCAAAGACCGTCGCTGCCTGACGACGCAAAAAAGCCTCCGACTCGCACCAGAGGCCCCAGGGTGATCCGAACTTGCGCTCGTATCTTCCTACTAGGGCACTCCAAACGTCGAGGACAGGGACTTTTCAGCGCCGCCCGATCGGACAGCCCGCGTATGGTACCAACGCTCAGGTCGCTGTCAAGCGCGCGTAGCGGCGTTTTCCCGCCTGAACGACAGCATTCTCCAGGGTCGAGCGCGGAAGGTCGAGCTCGCGCACGACGTCACCGTTCACCTTGACGCCACCCTGAGCGATCAGGCGCCTTGCCTCGCTCGTGGAGGCGATTCCGAGGCTCTCGGCGAGCAGGGCCGGCAGATGCACCGGGTCGCCCTCGGGAAGCGGAATCTCGGGGACGTCGTCCGGAGCCTGCCCCTCGCGCACCACGCGCGTGAAGTGCTGCTCTGCCGCCGTCGCCGCCTCGTCCCCATGCGATCGCCTGACAATGAAGCGCGCGAGGGCCAGCTTCGCCTCAAGGGGATCACTGCTCGGCGGTGGCTGCTCCATCACGAGGCGGTACCACTGCGAGAGCTGCTCGTCCGAGATCCGCATCGCGAGGCCGAACTGCTCCTCCGGCGCCATTTTCAGGCCGATGTAGTTGCCGCGCGACGCGCTCATCCCCAGTCCGTCCCAGCTCACCAAGTACTCGACGGTCATCGCGAGCTGGGGGTCGAGCCCGTACGCCGCCATCACCTCGCGGCCCATCAGGAGGTTGTAGAGCTGGTCGGTTCCTCCAAGCTCGACGTCCGCCTCGACGGCCACCGAGTCGTAGGCCTGCATAAGGGGGTAGAGCAGCTCGGAGACGGAGATCGGAGTGCCCTCGCCGAAGCGCCTGGAGAAGTCGTCGCGCTCGAGCAACCGGGCGACGGTTGCGATCCGGGTCAGGCGCAGGATCTCCGCGAAGTCCAGCTTCGCGAGCCACTCGCCGTTGAAGCGAACCTCTGTTTTCTCGGGGTCGATGATCGTGGACGCCTGGTCCAGGAAACGCTGCGCATTCCGGTCGATCTCCTCGTCCGAGAGCACGGGGCGGGCCGCCGATCTGCCTGACGGGTCGCCGATCCGCGTCGTGTAGTCGCCGACGATCAGGACGCCGGTGTGACCCTCGCGTTGGAATGCCGCCATGCGCTGAAGCGGGATTCCGTTTCCGAGTGTCACGTCGGGCGCCGTGACGTCGATCCCGAGCTTGACCCGTAACGGCCGTCCTGCGGCGAGCTTCTGCTCGAGCCCGCCCTCGGGCAGCACGTTGACCGCGTTCCTCGTCAGCTCGGTGACTCCCATGTCCGGCTGGCGAGTCTAGACTCCCCGAGTCTTGCGTTCCTTTCGCCGCAAAGACGCGGCGCCGGCCAAGAGGCGCAGGATCAGGAAGCTCCGTCTACTGGTCCTTACGTTCGTCCTCTTAGCGCTGGCGTTCTCGTCCTTCACCTTCGGCCTCGTGACCGCCGTCGCAAGCGAGGCACCCAAGTGCGACCCAGCGCGCCAGCGTCACCAGGCGAACACGAAGATCTACGACACGACCGGGAACAAGATCCTCGCCGTCCTCCGGGGGACGGAGAACCGCGTGCTCGTGGAATACGACGAGATCTCGCCGCTGATGAAGCAGGCGATCGTGGCAGTTGAGGACCGGCGCTACTTCGAGCACCGAGGCGTCGACGTCCGGGCAATCGGCCGCGCGCTCTGGGCCGACGTCAACCAGAAAGGCGTCGTCCAGGGTGGCTCGACGATCACCCAGCAGTTCATCAAGAACTCGTGCAGCGACAACACGCGCTCGATCGGGCGAAAGGTGCGCGAGGCCGCCCTCGCCTGGCAGCTCGAGCAGCAGTGGACGAAGAGGAAGATCCTGACCTCGTACCTGAACACGATCTACTTCGGGAATGGTGCGTACGGGATCGACCAGGCCGCGCTGACGTACTTCGGCCACCACGCGAAGACGATGGCGCTCTGGGAGGTCGCGCTGCTGGCCGGGCTCCCGGCCGACCCGAGCCGGTACGACCCGGTCACCAACCCCAAGACCGCACGGCAGCGGCGAAGGACCGTTCTCCGCACCATGCTCCAGCTCGGGGCGATCACAACCGACCAGTTCCGGCGCGCGGATCGCGAGCCGCTCCCGACCGAGGTTCGCTCGCCCGATACCCGCGGCCCAGGCGGGTACTTCGCAAACTACGTCACGCAGCAGCTGGTCGACCGCTACAAGGCTCGCGGCGTCTTCGGCGGCGGACTCGAGGTGCGAACGACCCTCGACCTCGGGCTCCAGCGGATCGGGCACCGGGCGATCGCGCGGTGGCTCAAGGAGGACGACGGTCCGGCGGCCGCGCTCGTTGCGGTAGACCCGAGAGACGGGTCGATCAAGGCGATGATCGGCGGCTCGAACTTCCGCGAAAGCCAGTTCAACCTTGCAGTCCAGGGCGAGCGGCAGGCAGGGTCGTCGTTCAAGCCCTTCGTCCTGGCCGCGGCGCTCGAGAAAGGGATCTCTCCGGAGACGACGTTCGTCTCGAAGCCGCAGACGATCTTCATCGGAGACAAGTTCTGGACGGTCTCGAACTACGAGGACACGTACCTCGGCTCGATCGGCCTGGAGACGGCGACGGTGCACTCCGACAACGCCGTCTACGCACAGCTGACGGCGCTTGTTGGACCGAAGAGCGTCAGGCGCGCGGCGCAGCAGCTCGGCGTGACGAGCCCCTTGAACGACTATTTCGCGATCGGGCTCGGGGCCGAAGCGGTCAATCCGCTCGAGATGGCCCGCGCGTTCTCGACCTTCGCAAACAGGGGACGCCGCATCGATGGATCGATTTTCGGAAACCGACCGCGAGCGATCAAGTGGGTTCAGCGCGACGGCCGCAAGCGGCGGCCGAACGCACCCGTTCAGCGCCGTGCCCTCAATCCCGAGAAAGCGGATCTGATCAACGACATCCTCCAGAAGGTCGTACGTCAGGGGACCGGGATGAAGGCCGCATTGAAGGACGGACGCCCTGTCGCCGGCAAGACCGGCACGACGGAGAACTATGGAGACGCGTGGTTCGTCGGGTACACGCCGCAGCTGGCCGTCGCCGTCTGGGTCGGCTATCCCAACAACCTGACTCCGATGCTCACCGAGTACGACGGCGAAGCGGTGGCAGGAGGAACATTCCCTGCGCTGATCTGGAAGTCGTTCATGGAGCCCGCGCTCGACTACCTGAAAGAGGAGCCGGCGTACTTCGATCCGCCCGGCCTTCCGTACTCGGTCCCCCGCAGCGTCGTCAACCGCGGCGGCCAGATCCTTGCGGACAACGGAGTCTGCCGGGAAGCGCGAAACGTCTGGTACTTCTCCGGCGAGGAGCCCAGCCGCGAGGCGAAGTGCAAGCCGAACGAGGTCGAGGTTCCGCGCGTGGTCGGCACGACTCTGTCTTCTGCGAAGAACCGCCTCGCCGCCCAGCCGCTCGAGTACGACGTGATCTACAAGCCGGCGAAAGCCGGTCAGCGCCTCGATGTCGTCCTCGGCCAGATTCCCGCGCGAGGGACGCTTTCCGCCTACGACAAGGTGACCCTGATCCTGGCCAAGCCGAGGTTCGGCATCGTGCCGAGCGTGATCGGGTTGCGGGTGCCGACCGCCGTGAAGCGGCTCGAGCGCCTCAAGCTTCAGCCGGCGGTCGTCGGTGGGGCCATGGCCGGGCGCGTCATTCGCCAGCAGCCGCGCGGCGGCCGCGTGGCGGCCTCGCCTGGGATGGCGGTACGGCTGGTCGTAGCGGCCGGCTGAGGAACGGCGAGCCCGAGAGGCCGTAGCGCCACGGCTGCTCCACCGCCTTCGTGATCCCGATCCGGGGGCCGGCCACGATCTCCGGCTCGTGCTCTCGCGCGTAGAGCTCGAACGGCCGCTCGTCGAGCGCCAGCCCATCGTGCTCGCGCGTGACACCGAGGGCCTGACAGAGACGGCCCGGGCCTGAGCAGAGGAGCCGCGGCTCTTCGAGCCCGCGCCGACCGCGCATGACGTCGAGACCGTGGAGCGGCTCGAGCGCCCTGATCAACACCGCGCTCGCCACGCCCGCTTTCTCGCACACGAAGTTCAGGCACCAGTGGATGCCGTACGACCGGTACACGTAGGCGTGGCCGGGCGGGCCGAACATCGCGGCATTTCGCTCGGTCTTGCCGCGGAAGCCGTGCGCCGCCGGATCCTCGTGGTCGTACGCCTCGACCTCGACGATCGTGCCGCCGACCCCGTCCACGAGCAGAGTGGCGCCGACGAGCGCTGGGGCCACGTCGTGCACCGAACGCGCGAAGAAATCCTTCTCGAGCCTCATTCCCGGTGGGGGTGCCGAGCGTCGTATCGGACGAGAGCCGGAACCGCCGCCGCGATGGCGACGGTGCCGACAACCGTGAGCAAACCACCTGAGACGATCGAAGCACGGACGCTCGCCAGCGAGGCGACGATGCCTGCCTCGACGTTCCCGATCTCGGGCGCACCGGCGACCTGGGCGAGCTCGATGCCCGAGAGGCGACCGCGCATCGAGTCCGGTGTCACCGTCAGGAGGATGTTCGAGCGGAGGACAGCGCTGATGAAGTCCGCCGCACCGGCAAAGGCCAGGAAGACGAGGGCGAACCAGACCGACTCCGCGAAACCCACGAGGGCGATCGCCACACCCCACGCCGCGGCTGCGACACAGACCCCGACACCCTGGCGGCGCAAGGTCATCATCCAACCGGAAGTGAGCGAGGCGAGAAGCGCACCGGCGAAGGGTGCGGCGTAGAGCAGCCCAAGAATGCTCGCGCCCCCGCCGAGCTTCTCGGCGAAGGCCGGGAAGAGCGCCCTCGGCATCCCGAAGATCATCGCGTTGGTGTCGACAAGGAATATTCCCAGCAGCACCTTCCGGCGGCGGACGTAGCGAAAGCCGTCGAGGATCGACTGGATGCTGGGCCGGTCGGCGTCCTCCGCCGACGGCACCGGAGGAAGCAGCCAGATCGCGACGAGCGACGCGGCGAAGGTCACGATGTCGATTGCGTACGCACCGCCGAGACCGATGGCGGCGATGAGCACTCCGCCCATGACCGGGCCCGCCACGCGGGCCAGCGTGAAGATGACGTCCTCGACCGCGATCGCCGCGAGCAGCTGGTCGTCGCCGACGAGTCTTGGCGTGAGCGCATTCCGGGCCGGCCGCTGGAACCCGTACGCCGCGGTGCCGAGCGCCTCGGCGACGAACAGGAACCAGATGCGCGGCTCCGGCAGCAAAGCGTTCACGAGCAGCCCGCCCGTCACGAGGAGGAGCCCGACGTCCGAGAGCAGCAGCATGCGGCGCCGGTCGACGAAGTCGGCGACCGCGCCGCCATAGATCGGAACGATCAGGAGCGGGACGAGCGCGGCGATGCCGAGCAGGCCGACGAGCAGCGTCGAGCCCGTCTCCTGGTAGAGCTGATACGGGATCGCAACCATGGTGATCTGGCTGCCGATCGCCGAGATCCCTGTGCCGAACCAGAGCCGCCGGAAGTCGCGGGAGTCCCGCAGCGGCCTGATGTCCACCGCGATGCGCGCGAAAAGGCCGCGCTCGGGCGGGTCCGGCGGCTCGGGCCGTCCGATATCGGTCAGAAGAGCTGGTCTGGCTCGGTGGGACGGGCGGTGGACTCGAGGAGGCGGCGGGCGCGGCGTCCGAGATCGGCGAGGTCGACCTTGCCGCTCTCGGCGCCGGCAGCAATTCGCTCGGCGAGCTCGAGCGCCTGGTCGAGAACCTGGGTGTTCGCCGCAGCCTCCTGGCCCATCTCGTGGAGGATCGTTCGCTCAGTGCGACTCGCGACGATCGAATCGGGCACGCCCTCGATCCAGACGCGGGTTCGGCGCCCTCCGCCCCGTTCGGCGCCGGTCAGCGGCTCGAGCGCGTAGATCTTGTCTGCCCGCGCGTACTTCCCGAAGCCGAGGAAGACCATTTTCGTGTCGGCCATCAGCCCTCCAGTGCGGCCCGCAACGACTCCACCACGTACTCCTGATCGCCTGCCTCGAGCTCAGGGAAGAACGGCAGCGCCATCGTCCGGCCCGCGATTCCCTCCGCGATCGGGCACAAGCCTTCGGCGAAGCCGAACTGCTCCCGCATGTAGCTCTGAAGATGGATGCACGGGACATACTCGGCGACATCCACGCCACGGTCGCGGAGCTCGGCCATGACGGACGCCCGGTCGATCTCGGGTTCGAGCACGATCACGTAGACGAACCAGGAGCGCCGGTGCTCGGCATCGTCGTCCGGAGCGAGCTCCACGCCGTCGACGTCCGCGAGCAGCTCGGCGTAGCGCGCGGCCGCCGCCGAACGGAGCCGGAGAGCGCGATCGAGCTTCTCGAGCTGCGCGATCCCGATCGCGGCCTGCACATCGGTCCAGCGGTAGTTGAACCCGAGCCGCGCGTGGTTGAACCAGCCGCCGCCCTCGTAGGAGC
>JBKJWJ010000316.1:0-10650 GCA_046716905.1 Gaiellaceae bacterium | reverse complement strand
CCGTGGTACGCGCGGTGGGCGAGCGAGTCGCCGTCGACTACGAGAAGGGGACGCTCGTCCAAGTCACAGGGTCTTCTCGAGCGCGTGGATCGCTTCCATCAGCCGCTCGGTCGCGATCTTGGAGCTCTGGCGGATGTCGTCCACGTCCAAATCCGAAAGATCGATCGGCGGGCCGTAGGCGACGCGGAGCGGCCCGAGCTTTAGCAGGCTCTCAGTGCCGCCGATCGCGGCCGGCACGAGCGGCACGCCGGCCTGGAGAGCGACCCGAGCGGCCCCCGAGCGCGGACGCGCCTTGCGGCTTTTCACGCCTTTGTTCCGCCGCGTGCCCTCCGGAAAGATCGCGACGACTTCCCCCGCCTTCGCGAGCTCGATCGCTCTCCGCATGGCCTCCTCGTCTCCCATGCCACGCCGGACCGGGAAAGCGCCGACAGCCTTCAGGACGGGCTTGAAGGGGAACGTGTACATCTCCGACTTGGCCATGAACCGGAGCTGGCGGTTGGGATAGAGCGGGAGACCGAGCGGCCACGGATCGATGTTCGAGTGGTGATTCGCGGAGAGGACGAACCCGCCCTCGCGTGGAAGATGCTCCTCACCCTTGCTGCGAAAACGGAACAAACGCCGCATGGGGCCGCCCGAGACGACTCCTATGAACTCATACATCCGAGATTTCACGGTCGAGCAGTATCCCTTTCCGAGACAGGACGAGCTTGACACCCTTAGCTACGGTGTGGCGCGATGAAGACCCTGGTCATCGCTGAAAAGCCTTCCGTCGCCCGCGACATCGTCGGCGCTCTGGCCGGTTCGTTCGACGAGCACAAGAATTTCTACGAGTCGGACGACTATGTCGTGTCGTTTGCAGTG
This sequence comes from Gaiellaceae bacterium, assembly GCA_046716905.1. Taxonomy (GTDB): domain Bacteria; phylum Actinomycetota; class Thermoleophilia; order Gaiellales; family Gaiellaceae; genus JACDAN01. The sequence continues at coordinate 9,789 of JBKJWJ010000316.1, read as the reverse complement.
GGCCACCTCCTCGAGCTCTCAGATCCCGAGGACTATGACCCAGCCTGGAAGGCGTGGAAGCTCGACACCCTCCCGATCATCCCTGCGGAGTTCAAAGTGCGGCCCCGCGACAAGAAGTCCGCGACACAGCTGAACCTCGTTCACAAGCTGCTGAAGCGCAGGGACGTCGACCGCGTCATCAACGCATGCGACGCCGGGCGCGAGGGCGAGCTGATCTTCACGCACATCTACGAGACCGCCGACGTGGACAAGCCCGTCGAGCGTCTCTGGATCAACTCGATGACCAAGGCCGCGATCCGCGAGGGCTTCGAGAAGCTCCGCCCGTCGGAGCAGGTCGTTCCGCTGCGCGACGCCGCCCGGTCGCGCTCCGAGGCGGACTGGCTCGTGGGCATGAACGCGACCCGAGCCGCCACCGCACGCCGTGGCTGGGGCGCCGGCGTCGTCTCGCTCGGCCGTGTGCAAACGCCGACGCTCGCGATGATGGTGAAGCGGGAGCGCGAGATCCAGGCATTCACTCCCGAGCCGTACTGGCTCGTCCACGCCACGTTCGATCCGCGCTACCACGGCCTCTGGTTCGAGGGTGACGAGAACAGGCTCAAGGACGGGAAGCGGGCCGACGAGATCGTCGCGAAGATCACGGGCAAGACGGGCCGCGTCGAGTCGGTCGAGCGCAAGGAGCATTCCGAGCGCGCGCCGCTCCTCTACGACCTCACCTCACTGCAGCGGGATGCCAACCGCCGTTACGGGTTCTCGGCTCGCCGAACGCTGAGCGGAGCACAGTCCCTGTACGAGGGCAAGAAGGCGATCACGTACCCGAGGACGAACTCGCGCTACCTCTCGGGCGACCTCGTGCCGGAACTGAAGCCGACGGCCGAGACTCTCCTCCCGATTCAGGAATACGCCGCCGGCGCCCGCTTCGTCCTCGGCCTCGAGCAGCTCCCGCTCGGGCGTGTCGTCAACGACGCAGGAGTCGACGATCACCACGCGATCATTCCGACGGACGTCCCGCATGACGTCTCGAGCTTCAGCCCGGACGAGCGTCGGATCTTCGACCTCATCGCCAAGCGCTTTCTCGCCGTCTTCCATCCGCCCGCCCGTTTCGCCCGGACGACGATCGTCACCGAGGTCGAGGAGGAGCGGTTCCGCACTCGCGGCAAGGTCACGCTCGAGGCCGGCTGGCGCGGCGTCTACGGCGTCGAGGCCGACGCGGACAAACAGGACGAGGACGCCGAGGGCGAAGGCGAGCTTCCGGCTCTCGAGCAGGGCCAGGAGGTCAAATGCGCCGAGGCCGCCGCTGAGGCGAAGGAGACGAGGCCGCCGCCGCGCTACACCGAGGCCACCCTGCTCTCCGGCATGGAGACCGCCGGGAAGCTCGTCGACGACGAGGAGCTCCGCGAGGCCATGAAGGAGCGCGGGCTCGGAACGCCGGCCACCCGGGCCGAGATCATCGAGACCCTCATCCGGCGCGAATACATCGAGCGCGTGGGCAAGGACCTTCAGCCGACACCTAAGGGGCTGAGCGTCGTCACCATGCTGGACGAGCATCCGATCACCTCTGCCGAGCTGACCGGCGACTGGGAGAAGCAGCTCCTTGACATCGAGCACGGCAGCGGAGGCCGGTCGGCCTTCATGGAGGGCATCGCCGGCTTCGCCCGCACGACGGTCGAGCAGATCGCCGGCCTCGACGACGAGAAGATCAAGGTCGAGCGCGTGGAGCTCGGTCCGTGCCCGAAATGCGGCGCCGAGACCGGAGAGATCATCAAGGAGAACTCACGCGCCTACGGCTGCACGAGCTGGAAGAGCCGCGAAGAGACCGGCTGCGGCTTCGTGATCTGGAAGCGCGTGGCAGGGCGCACGCTCACCCCCGAGGTCGCTCGTCAGCTGCTCGCCGACGGCAAGACTCGAGAGGTGCTCTCCGGTTTCCGCTCCCGGGCCGGGAAGCCGTTCCGCGCCCGCCTGCTCCTGAAGGAGGACGGGAAGGTCGAGTTCGACTTCCCCGTCAGCCGGAAGCAGGAGGAGCAGAAGACCGAGGGCGATGCCAAGGACGGCGAGGCCCAGGAGCAACGAGAAGAGCAGCCCGCCGCGGCGGAGTGAATTTTTCGTTAAAGGACTGAGCCAAACCTTTTCAAGAGGGCCGCGTCTCCCTAAATTGAGACTGTCACGCGCTTCGCCCGCAAACCGATCAGCGCGCCCGCCCGGAATACAGAGAACGAGCGTCACGTTTCATTGATCGAGGGCCGGAACCCGGCTCCGTTTCCGTGGAAAAACGAGGAAATTCGACATACAATAAGAAGGTTTGAGGTCCGACCGGCCTCTTAGAGTAAGTAGGTTGCCGCGACAGCACGAAAGGACGTAGAGACCAGTTTGACACAGCATCAGCTTCAGGAACTTCTCGAAAGTGAGCAGGCTCGCCCGTTCATCGAGCAAGGTGAAGAACGCGGCCACATCGAGCCGGTAGAGCTCGAAGCGTTCGCAGTCGAGCACGATCTCGGTGAGGACGACGTCGAGCAGCTGACGCGTGAGCTCGAGGCCATCGGCCTCGAGATCCGTGAGGCTGCCGCCGAAGAGGCCGAGGCGGAGAAGGCGAAGGTCCAGGAGAAGGCGAAGAAGCGCGACTTCGACGCCGTGGTCGGCTCAGCCGACAGCCTCCAGCTCTTCCTCGCAGATGTCGGGCGTCACAAGCTTCTGACCGCTGCCGAGGAGATCGCGCTCGCCAAGCGCATCGAGCGTGGTGACCTGCGCGCCAAGCGCCACATGATCGAGTCCAACCTCCGCCTGGTCGTCTCGATCGCCAAGGGCTACCGCGGGCTCGGCGTTCCGTTCCTGGACCTGATCCAGGAGGGCACGCTTGGGCTGAACCGCGCGGTCGAGAAGTTCGACTGGCGCCGCGGCTTCAAGTTCTCGACCTACGCGACCTGGTGGATCCGCCAGTCGGTTCAGCGCGCCGTGGCGAACCATGCCCGGACGATTCGTGTTCCGGTTCACGTCGTCGAGCGCCAGCAGAAGCTGTCGCGGGCGGCGCGCCGGCTCGAGGTCGCGCTCGGCCGCGCGGCGACGAAGGAAGAGCTCGCCGAGGCGACGGGTCTGCCGATGCAGCACGTCGACGAGGCGCTCGGAGCCGCTCACGCGTCGGTCTCGCTGAACCAGACGGTCGGCGCGGACGACGAGGGCGAGCTCGGAGATCTCTTCGCCGACCGCGAGGCTGCGGATCCGTTCGAAGAGGCCGAGGAGTCGCTGCGCAAGCAGGGAGTCCGGCGTGCCCTCGACGCACTGCCCGAGCGCGAGCGTCGCATCCTCGAGCTTCGCTTCGGATTCGAGGGCGAGCCGTGGACGCTCGAGGCGATCGGCCACGAGCTGGATCTGACGCGCGAGCGCGTGCGTCAGCTCGAGGCGCAGGCGCTGGCCAGGCTGGCCGCACTTCGCGACCTCGCCGCAGTCTCGGCTAACTAGTTCGTCGGGGCTCTAGGGTCGCGCGCCGTTTGCTCGGCCGGCGGCCCATTCTCTTTCGACAGCCTCCTTGCCGAGCGCCTGCTCGAGCTTCGGGAGCAGGTCGTCGTCCAACTCGAGCTCCGGCGGGCTGAGCTCGGCGCCCACTTCGTCGAGCAGGCTCTCCGCGGCGCCCCGCATGCGAGCAGCACGGGCTGCGTCGCCCTGTTCGACCTCGACCGCCGCCCGGGCTTGCAACGCTTCCGCCTCGAGCCGCTTGTCTCCACGGTCGCGGGAAAGCTCCAGCGCCTCGTCGAGCAGGTCTCCGTCTCTCCTCGCCCGGCCGAGATTGACGAGCGCGACCGACGTGCTCCAGGTGTCGCCGAGTGCCCGGGCCAGCTCGAGTGCCTCCTCGAAGCGCTCTTCCGACTGCTCTGTGCGTCCGAGGAGGAGGAGGGAGTTGGCGACGAGCCGGTCGTCGCCAAGCTCGCGACGCAGCGCGAGCCCCTCTTCGAAGAAACCGGTTGCCTGCCCGTTCCCGCCTCGCCACGCAACCTCCCCGAGGACGTTGAGGGCACCGGAGGCGGTGACCTTGTCGCCGGCGGGCCTCGCGAGCCGCAAGCTCGCGTCGGCGAGGGCGCGGGCTTCCTCCACCTGTCCCTCGGCCATCGTCAGCCAGGCCAGCTGTGCAAGCGCCGCGCCGTGGAGCTCCCGGTCGCCGAGGTCGCTCGCGAGCGCCAGACACCGCTCGAACTGGGTCCGTGCGTCTGTGAAGTCCCCGAGGCCGAGAGCCGCGTAGCCGGCAGCGAAGAGCGCCTTGCCGCGGACCCTGGGCTCGACGTCGCCTTCTCCCTCGAGCGCTTCGGCGAGCCAGCCTCGACCCTCCGCCATCAGTCCCCGCGCGCTCCAGAACCGGACGAGAGCACCTGCGATCCGGAGCCCTTGCTCGAGTTCGCCCTGCGCCGACGACCACGCGAGGGCGGCGCGGATGTTGGCGTTCTCCTCGCTGAGGCGTCCGAGCCAAAACGGCTGCTCGGGGCTCGTGAGCGCCGGCTCCGCCCGTTCGGCGAGAGCGACGTAGTGCTCGGCGAGTCTCCGTTCGATGCGCTGGGAATCGCCGCTCTCGACCAGTCGTTCGCGCGCGAACTCGCGAATCGTCTCGAGCATCTCGGCCCGCGCTTCGCCGGCGACCCCCCAGCTCCGACGCACGAGGCTCTTCTCGACGAGCGACCCCACTCCACCGACGACATCGAGGACGCCGTCGCCGCACACGAACTCCGCCGCGCGAAGAGTCGCGCCGCCGACGAACACCGAGAGCCGGGCGAGCAGCGCCTGCTCGTCGGAGCTCAGCAGGTCGTAGCTCCACGAGATCGTCTCCTGGAGTGGGGAAGACTCGGCCGGCTGCTCGAGCCGCGCGAGGATCTCGGCCGGCGAGAGGAGGCGCACGCGCGCCGCCGTCAGCTCGATCGCGAGCGGGAGGCCGTCGAGCCGCCGGCAGATCTCCCGCACGGTCTGCTCGTTCCCGTCGAGCTTGAAGTCCGGATCAACGGCCTCGGCGCGCTCGACGAAGAGCTGCACGGCCCCGGCTTCGAGCAGCGAGGGCACGGGAAACTCGTGCTCGCTCGGCACGCCGAGCACCGCGCGGCTCGTCGCGATGACGCGAAGGCGGGAGGCGGCGGCCATGAGCTCGGCTATCGCCGGGCCGGCGTCCTCGACCTGCTCGAGGTTGTCGAGCACGAGCAGGAGCTGCTTGTCTCGCAGAAAGTCCTTCAGGCGCTCGAGCGCGGCTCCGCCTTCTCGCTGCTGGACGCCGAGCACTTCCGCGATCGCCGCGGGGACGAGTGACGCGTCGCGGACCGGCGCCAGCGAGACGAAGTACGCGCCGCTCGGGAATCCGTCGCGAATCGTTCGCGCCAGTTCGATCGCAAGGCGTGTCTTTCCGGTCCCACCGGGGCCGCTCAGCGTCACGAGTCGGGCGTCCGAGCGGCCGACCAGCTCCTTGAGCGCCTCGAGCTCGTGCGCCCGGCCCAGGAGCGGGGTCGCGGGCTCGGGGAGGTTGCCCGCGCCGACGTCGTACGCCGCCAGGGTCGAGATCTCCCGGCGCAGGCGCTGAACCCGGTCCCAGTCGCCACCGAATCGCCGCGTTCGCCACTTCAGCAAGGCGAGCCGCACGAGCTCCCGCCGGAGCCTCCGGTGGTGACGCCAGCGCTCGAGCTGACCCGTGCGGAGCAACGCGCGGTAGTCGACGGTGGCCCCGGCCTCGACCTCGTCCTCGAGTTCGGTGGCGATCACGCGTCGCTGGTAGCGCAGCCACAGCACGACGGCCAGCACGAACATCGCCAGGACGTAGAAGTCGAGGAGATTCGTAAGCGTCACGAGGGTGGAGGCCGTGTCCTGCATGGCGGGGTCGACGATCTCGCCCCGGACCCAGGCGGCCGTCTGCGCGAGCCCGTACCGGAGGGTGAGGACGGCCTCGACGAGGCCGTTGTTGATCGCGTGCATGAGCACGGCGGCGGAGAACCCGAGCAGCGGGTAGAGCACCTTGCGCGGCTTGCTCGCCGTCCAGGCCGCGGCTCCGAGCCCAGCCCCGAAAGCAGCAGTCCAGAGCGGGTGGTGAAGCATCGCGGGACCGAAGAAGTCGCGCCGGTGAACGAAGACGTCGAGCCCGTTCTCGAGCCCCTGCGTCTGCGCCTCGTTCACGAAGTAGAAGACGTCCTCGGTGAACGCGAACCCGAGACCGACTGCGGCGCCGTAGACCATTCCGCTCGTGACGCCCTCGAAGAGGCTCGCCCCGAAACGCCGAGCGATCCAGCGGATCGGGCCGACGGCCGCGATCAGCGCCAGGCCCTTGGCTCCCTCCTCGACGAGCGGAGGAGCGATCGCGTTGCCGAAGACATCCCGCGCGTCGTCGGAGAGCATCGCCCGCACCGTGCGGTTTCCGGCCAGAGCGATGAGCGCCGCACCGGTAGCGCCCCAACCGGCCATGACGGCGAGCAGACCGAGCGGCTGGCGGTCGTAGAAGTCGAGCAGCCGGATGAGCAGCAGCACGACGATCGCCTGAATGACCGCGTAGCTGACGTAGAACCCGGGGTTGTTGAGGATCTCGTCCATCGCTCAGCCAAGCATCGCACCCTCGCGGGGAAGACTCGTACCTTTGTGCACGTCTTGACTTTGACCCCGGAAAGGGCGAACGCTCGAACCCGCGGTCGGCAATCGGCTAGGAGGAAACGATATGCGGAGGTCGCTGTGGCTCTCACTCGACGACGGTAGCCGGGTCCCAGTTGGTGCTCCAGTCTTCCCTCGAGAAGAAGTCGCAGTTGGAGCAGATGATCAGCAATTTGATGAAGGCTGCCGCCGAGACCCAGAACACCCTCGCCGCCGCCTTGAAGGCGTCGTAGCGGCGGCCCGGCGGGGCGCTAGGTGACCTTGACGTCGAAGCCCAGGAGCACCAGGGGCCAGAGCAGCACCGCGAGAACCGCGGAGAGCAATCGTTTCGTCTTCTCGACGTTGTCGAAATAGTTCTCGGCGTACGCGACGACGACACCGATCACCAGGTAGACGAAGAGCAGGAGCGGAATTCGACGCATGAACCCCTCCTTCCCGGATCCGGCCCTCTGCGAAACAGCCCAGAGGCGTTAACCTCTTTGGCTTGGCACCGTCTTAACTACTTGATTACTTCGAAAACGACGGAGTAGAGGGTAAGCGCCGAAAGGAGTACGGGTGAGGGGAAAGAGAATTGCGGGGTTGTTCGCTGCCGCGAGCCTGGTTGCGCTGGGCGCAGCCGGAGCCGGCATCGGAACCCCGACACAGGGAAGCGCGACGTTCATCTTTGCCGGGGCGTCGGATCCGACCTATCTGGATCCGGCACTGGTTTCGGATGGTGAGTCGTTCCGCATCACGAAGCAGATCTTCGAGAGCCTCGTCGAGCTGAAGCCTGGGACGACGATCCTGCAGCCGCGACTGGCGAAGACTTGGAAGGTCGACCGGACCGGCAAGACGTGGACGTTCACGCTCAGGCGTGGAGTGAAGTTCCACGACGGCACGCCGTTCAACTCGGCGGCCGTCTGCGCGAACTTCAACCGCTGGTTCAACTTCACGGGCGCGTTCCAGGATGCGTCTGCGACGTACTACTACCGCCAGATCTTCGGTGGGTTCAAGCGCAACGAGTCCACCGGGCTCGGGAAGCCGCTGTTCAGGAGCTGTGCCGGGAAAGGCAGGTTCGTCGCCGTCATCAAGCTGACGCGTCGCTCCGGCCCGTTCGTCCCGTCGCTCGTTCTGTCGGCGTTCTCGATGCAGAGCCCGACCGCCATGCGGCGCTACGAGGCCAACAAGGGCGAGCTCGTCTCGGGCACGTTCCGGCCGACCGGTAGCTACGCGTTCAGCCATCCGACCGGCACCGGCCCCTTCAAGCTCGGGTCGTGGACTGTCGGGCAGCGCGTCGTCCTCGAGCGGAACAACGGCTACTGGGGCAAGAAGGCAGGCGCGGCACGCGTCATCGTCCGCCCGATCAGCAACAACACCGCAAGGCTCCAGGCTCTCCAGACGGGTGAGGTCAACGGATACGACCTCGTCGCCCCGCAGGACATGCCGACGATCCGGGACAACCGGAAGCTCAAGCTGATCAATCGCAAGTCGTTCAACGTGGCCTATGTGACGATCAACTCGTCCAAGCCGCCGATGAACCGGAAGATCGTCCGTCAGGCAGTTGCCTTCGGTCTCGATCGCACCGGCGTCGTCCGCTCGTTCTACGCCGGCCGCGCGGTGGTGGCGCACCAGTTCATGCCGCCGTCGGTTCCCGGCTACGAGGCGAGCGTCAAGAAGTACACGTATGACCCGAACAAGGCGAAGGCGCTTCTCCGGCAGGCTGGTCTGACGCTGCCGGTGAAGATCGACTTCTACTGGCCGACGAACGTCTCGCGGCCGTACATGCCGAGCCCGAACCTGAACTTCGCGGCTTTCAAGGCGAGCCTCGAGAAGTCGGGCTTCGAAATCAACGCGGTGAGCCAGCCGTGGCGCCCCGATTACGTCAAGAACGTCAACCAGGGCACCGGCGGCCACCTGAACATGATCGGCTGGACGGGCGACTACGGCGATGCGGACAACTTCGTCGGGACGTTCTTCCAGAGCGCCAACCCGCAGTTCGGTCTCACGAGGACGGGCGAGCACAAGAAGATCGCTCTTCTCCTCGACCGGGCCGAGTCTGAGGTCAGCCCCGCGAAGCGGATCAAGCTGTACAAGCAGATCAACAAGCTGATCGCGGAGTTCGTTCCTGCCGTGCCGTACGCGCATACCACACCGGCCGTCGCCGTCGAGCGGCGTGTCGCTGGGTACATTGCGAGCCCGGTTGGAACAGAGCGGTTCGACCCGGTCACCGTCGGTGGCCAATAGGACCTAGGTAGGTAACGGAGTAACCCAGCCGGCGAACGACGACTAGATGCTCCAGTTCGTCGTTCGCCGGCTGCTGCTCCTTGTCCCAATCCTCGTCGGGCTCTCGATCCTCGTGTTCGTCTGGGTCAGGGCTCTTCCCGGTAGCCCGGCGGACTCGATCCTCGGCGAGCGATCGACACCGGCGCTCGTCAAGGAGTACGAGGAGCGATTCGGTCTCAGTGAGCCGGTCTACGTCCAGTACTGGAAGTACGTCCAGACGACGGCGCATTTCGACTTCGGGGTCAGCGCCGCCTCACACCGCCACGTCACGACCGAGATCAAGGAGCGCTTCCCGGCCACGATGGAGCTTGCTCTCGTTGCCATGATCTTCTCGGTCGGGCTCGGGGTTCCGCTCGGGTTCCTCGCCGCCAAGCGGCACGGCGGAATCTTCGACCACGGAAGCCTGTTCGTCTCGCTGATCGGGATCTCGATCCCGGTCTTCTTCCTGGCGATCCTCCTGAAGTACCTCTTCTCCGTCCGACTGGGCTGGTTACCCAGCGTCGGCCGGATCGACGTCACGAGCGACGTCAAGCACCCGACAAACTTCTACATCCTCGACGCGATCCTCGAGCGGGACTGGAAGACGCTCGTCGATGTTCTCAAGCACCTGATCTTGCCCGCGGTCGCCCTCGGCTCGATCCCGCTGGCGATCGTCGCGCGGATCACTCGCGCGGCCGTGCTCGACGTGCAGAACGAGGATTACGTGCGCACAGCCCGGGCCAAGGGGCTCCCGCCGCAGGCGGTCGACCGTCGCCACATCCTGCGGAACGCACTCCTCCCGATCTCGACGATCATCGGGCTCCAGACCGGTCTGCTGCTCTCGGGCGCAATCCTCACTGAGACTGTCTTCGCGTTCCCGGGCATGGGCTCGTGGCTCCGGGAAGCAATCTTCAACCGCGACTACGCCGTGCTCCAGGGCGGGATCCTCTTCCTGGC
>JBKJWJ010000315.1:0-3112 GCA_046716905.1 Gaiellaceae bacterium | reverse complement strand
CCCGAGCTACGGTCGAAGCCGTTGGTGGTCGGCGGCGACCCGCGTGGGCGCGGCGTCGTCGCGACCGCCAACTACGTCGCGCGCCAGTTCGGGATCCACTCGGCCATGAGCTGCGCCGAGGCGTTGCGCCGCTGTCCGCACGCCGTCTTCGTCCGGCCTCGGCACAAGACCTACTCCGCGTACTCGAAGGAGGTCTGGAACGCCGTCCGCCAGGTGGTGCCGACCGTCGAGCGCACCGGCCTCGACGAGGGCTACTTGCAACTCGGCGAGGTCGCCCGCGACTTCAACGAGGCCCGCGTGGTGGCCGAGGCAGTCCAGACCGCCGTCCGGGGAGCAACGAGCCTGACCTGTTCCCTCGGCGTGGCAACCACCAAGGTCGTCGCGAAGATTGCGAGCGACCGCCGGAAGCCCGGCGGGCTCGTGGTCGTCCTCCCCGGCCGCGAGGCGGAGTTCCTCGCGCCGTTCGCGATCCGGCTCCATCCCGGTGTCGGGCCACGGGCCGAGGCCCGCCATCGTGCGGCCGGAATCGAGACGATCGGGGATCTCGCCGACCTCTCGGACGAGCGCCTCCGCCATCAGCTCCCCGGCAAGGTCGGCGCCATCCTCCGAGACCGCGCCCGAGGAATCGACCCGCGCGGCCTCGACACGCAGACGCAGCGGGTCTCGATCAGCCAGGAGGAGACCTTCGAACGGGACGTCTCCGACGTGGAGACGCTTCGCTCGGAGCTCCGGCGCATGTCCAGTGGGCTCGCCGAGCACCTGGCGCGCTCGGGCGAGACGGCGCGCACGGTGACGACCAAGGTGCGCTACCCCGACTTCTCGATCCGCAGCCGCTCGACGAGCCTCGCCGTCGGCACCGACGACCCCGACCGGATCGCGAACCTCGCCTGCGCGCTCCTCGACCGGGCGCTCGCCGATCGGCCCGGCGCCCTCAGGCTCGTCGGCGTCGGCCTTTCGGGTCTCGAGGAGCACCGGCAACTGACTCTCGTCTAGCTACGTTCCGGCTGTGCGATCGCTTCGCAACCGGTATTTCCTCGGGAGCCTCTCCGCGGTCCTCGCTCTCGGCTTGCTCGGTCTCCTCGGGTGGGCCGGCAAGGCGTGGAACGACAGCCGCCTCCCGAGCAGCTTCAGTGCGATGGACATGGGCGTCCTGGACTACGGCGGCGGCCGGCCGGTCAACCACGGCCGACACCCCCATGTCGGTGTCGACAGGATCACGGGGCCGAGGGAGGGCAAGGCCGACTTCCAGGTGACGCTGACGGCTGCCAAGACCGCCGACGGCTGGGCCTACAACGGGAGCGTCCCCGGTCCGGAGCTCCGCGTTCGGCAGGGTGATCTGGTCGAGGTCCGGCTCGTGAACAAGGACATCCAGGACGGGGTCACGATTCACTGGCACGGAGTCGACGTTCCGGTCGCAGAGGACGGCGTGGCGGGAGTCACCCAGAACGCCGTCCTGCCGGGCGAGGACTACACCTACCGCTTCAACGCGGATCAGCTCGGAACTTTTTGGTACCACTCGCACCAGGTTTCCTCGACGCAGGTGCGCCGCGGCCTCTATGGCGCGTTCGTCATCGTCGCGCGCGAGCCGCGGGAGCCCCCGCCGGCCGGCGCGATCGACGAGACCGCGATCATCCACGACTTCGACGGAAAGCCCGCGCTCAACGACCAGAGCGGCGTCGAGCGCCGCCAGGTCAAGCCGGGAACTCCCGTCCGCCTACGAATCGTGAACTCGAACGGCTCCCCCGAGGGGGTCACTCTCACCGGGGTCCCGTTCCGAGTCGTTGGCATCGACGGCACGGACGTGAACCGGCCGACGCCGATCGAGGGCCGAACGATCGAGCTCGGCGGGGGCGCGCGGTACGACCTCGCCTTCACGATGCCGGAGGTCGCCGTCCGTCTTGGCGTCGTCGACGGAGAGGCTGCGTACTCCTTCAGCGCGGACGGAAAGACCGATCTCCAGCCACCTCCGGAGCAGCAAGTCTTCGACCCGGCGAGTTACGGAGAGCCCCGGGAGTCGGTTTTCGGTGGCCGTGCCTTCGACCGGCACTTCGTGATGAAGATCGGGAAGAAGATCGGGTTCATGGACGGCCGCCCGGGGCGCCACTGGTCGGTCAACGGAAAGATCTTCCCCGACACGCCGATGTACGTCGTCACCGAGGGCGACTTCGTGAAGATGCGGATCGTCAACGACACCGGGGCCGTCCACCCGATGCATCTCCATGGCCACCACGCCCTCGTTCTCACCCGCGACGGAGAGCCGACAACCGGGAGCCCGTGGTGGGTCGACACGCTGAACCTCCTCCCCGGCGAGGAGTACGAGATCGCGTTTCAGGCCGACAACCCCGGGCTCTGGATGGATCACTGCCACAACCTGCCCCACGCAGCCGACGGGTTGACGATGCACCTCATGTACGAGGGCGTGTCGACGCCGTTCCGCATCGGCGGAGAGGGCGAAAACCACCCGGAGTGACGCCTTTTGGCTACGCGGCGGTTGCGGGCGGCGGCGCCATTGTCTCGGGTGCGCCCCGGCCCCTCATCCCGTCGCCGCGCCACTCCCGCATTGCAAGTGACGCGATCGCACCGAGGATGAGGAACGCGTTTACGGGATGAAGCGCACCGACGACCGCAGACTCCGAGCCGATCCAGGCGAGGACCACTTGGAGGATCAGCAGGCCGACGATCCCGAGCGACTGGAGGATGCGCTGGCGGCCGACCCGTGCGGCCAGCGACAGGAGGAGCGCGATGAGACCCGCGAGCACGACCAGATACCCGAAATCGCTATGGAGACGGAAGCTGTCGTCGAGCCCTTCCTCGTTGACTGATCCAGCGGCGGTCTTGTCAACGACGTCGAAGGCGCCGTAACCCGCGAACGCGATCTGCAGCACCACGAGTGCGAGCAGCAAGAGCAACCAGTAGCGAAAGACGGTTCTCATCTCGTTCGGCCTCCTTCGGGTCGCTTGACCGCGTGACTCTACGCTAGGTTCCGGCCGATGGCAGCGGAGCCGATGACCCATCCGGCGGCCGCCGCGGGAACCGTCTCCCTCGGTGACCTCACCGTCAATCGCATGGGCTTCGGCGCGATGCGGCTCACGGGTCAGGGCATCTGGGGCGA
>JBKJWJ010000314.1:0-4681 GCA_046716905.1 Gaiellaceae bacterium | reverse complement strand
GTCTTTGTCTTTGTCTTTGTCTTTGTTCTCGTCCTCGTCCTCGTCTTCCTCGACGGGGGTCGGTGGAGGAGGTGCGGGCTGCGGCGTGGAGACGACGCCCTTCGGTGGCGGCGGAGCGGGTGCCGGAGCGGGCTTGGCCGGAGCAGCCGGAGTGGCGGGCTCGGGTGCGGCGACCGGACGCGGCGCGCGCGGAGCGGGGTTGGTGACCGGGGTCGCCGCGATCATGGCGCGGACGAGCACGGGCTCCTGCAGGATCGGGCTTGAAGCAGCCGGCCTGGGCTGGAGTCGTGCTTCCCTTGCGCGCTCGAGCAGCTCAATCCGCTCGCGCCGGGCAATCCGCCGCGCTTCGACAGCGCGCTCGACCGTCGGGGAGACACGAATCGTTCGCTCCTCGACCCATGGCCCGGCAGCGGAGCCGGTCGGTCTGACGAGCGCCGTGCGCGATTCCTGCTGCGCGACGAGCTCTTCCGGTGCGTGAAGCAGCCCCGCCAAGGCGACGCCCAGCAGTAGGCCGGTTAGCACGTGAATCAGTGCCCCCCTCATGTTCAACCCCTCTCCTGCCGACAATCCGCTCAAGTGGTATCGGTCAAAGATTGGGGTGCCTTGAGGGGAATCGAATGGGGAGTTTCAAACTCAAGCTCGTCGCGTACTTCTCGCTGATTGCGCTCTTGCCGTTCGCGGCGGCGTTCAGCGGGCTCGAGGCCGTGACTGATCAGAATGAGACGCGTCGCGTGGACGGCACGCTCGATACCGGCGTGCGGGCCGCTCAGGCCGCATTCGTCGACCACGTGAGCCAGGTAGGGCGCGATGCCGCACTGCTCGCGCGCGATCCCGTGTTCCAGCAGGCTCTGGCCACCGGCGACCGTAAGCGTCTTCGCCGCTTCGCCGCTTCGCATCACGTCCGGATCGAGCCTCGAGGCGGTGCGCCGATCGGAACCATCCGCCGTCCGGCCGTCGTTCGCTCGGTCGCGGTCGTCGGAAGCGGGGGCAGGCTCGGCCGCGTGGTCGCACCGATGCCGATCGATCGTCAGCTGGCCCTCTCCCTCCGAAGGAGCGCCGGTCTCTCGAACGGCGCCGAGATCGCCTTTGTCGAAAACGGCCGTGTGCTCGCCGCCAGCACGACCCTTGAAGGGCGGCTCGGGACGCCGGCTCAGCCGGAGGAGATCTCTGTCGCGGGACGCAGCTTCCGAGCGCTCGCGTCGCAAAAGCTCGCAGCACCCCGGAACGCTTCACTCGTCGTCCTTGCGCCACAGGCACGCATCGACGAGTCCGTCGGCTGGGTCCGCTCCCGCCTCTTCCTGGCAATGCTCGTAGCGCTGTTCCTGATCGCGCTCGTCGCCTACATCCAGGGCCGCGCGATCGTCGGAACCCTGTCCCGTCTCGCCGAGGCGGCGCGCGGCATCGCTCGGGGCCGGCTCGGCGACCGCGTCCAAGTTCGCGGCCGAGACGAGTTCGCGTCGCTCGGCCGTGTCTTCAACCAGATGGCGGAGCAGCTGGAGCAGCGGCTCGGCGAGCTGGAAGAGGAGCGCAGGCGGTTGCGAGAGACGACGCTGCGGTTCGGTGAGGCTCTCGCCGCCACGCACGACATCGACCAGCTCCTGCGCGTGATCGTCGAGACGGCGGTCCAGGCGACGGGGGCGTCGCGGGGCGAGTTGACCGAAGGCGGCGCCGTCCTGATCGCGCTCGGCGGCGAGCGCACGGACGTCAAGCTCGAGTTCCCGCTCACAGCCGGACGAGACGCGTTCGGCACGCTCGTGCTGTACGGCGAGGCGTTCACATCCGACCAACGCGAGAGCGCCGGCTGGCTCGTCGGCCATGCTGTCATCGCGCTCAGCAATGCCCAGCTGCACCGCACCGTCGAGCAGCAGGCGCTCGTGGACAGCCTCACGGGCCTCGCGAACCGGCGGCTGTGCACCGCTGCGCTCGAGAAGGAGCTCGCACGCGCCGAGCGTTTCCAGGACCCGATGACGCTCGTCATCGCCGACATCGACGACTTCAAGCGGATCAATGACCGCTGGGGCCATCCGACGGGTGACGAGGTGCTCAAGGACTTTGCGGAGCATCTTCGCGAGAGCGTCCGTGAAATCGACCTGGCGGGCCGCTGGGGCGGCGAGGAGTTCGCGCTCCTTCTTCCCGGCACCGACCTGGAAGGCGGACGGCAGCTGGCGGAACGCATCCGAGAGGCGCTCGCCACCCACAGGCTGATTGCGCCCGACGGAGAAGAGATCGAAGTCTCGGCAAGCTTCGGAGTCGCTTCCTTCCCGGCAGCCTCGGGACAGAACCAGCTCGTCGCCGCCGCCGATGCGGCGCTCTACGAGGCCAAGCGCCTCGGGAAAGATCGGGTCGTGGTCTCCGAGCGGGTCGCCGTCCCGAGCCCGTCGTCAGGCTACGAAACCGCCAAGTCCGGTTAGAATCCCCCGCCGAGCAAGAATTGCCCGGAAACCACGGAGGATCGATGCCCGTAGAGACACCGTCATTGTTCGCAGACGTGATTCAGGATCACCTCGAGTTGAAGCGCAAGAACGCTGAGCTCGAGGGCAACATGCCCATCGACCATTACCGCGTCGAGGACCCGTTCCAGAACCATCCGCTCTTCAAGACCGAGGAGCAGGCTCGGATCGAGGACACGCTCGACGGACACCCCGGTGTGGAGTCGGAACAGCCTCAGGCTGTTGCTGCGCAGCCGGTCGAAGCGCAGGAAGAAGACGGCCTTTGGGGCCGCTCCCGCGACTTCGACTGGGGCGACTAGACCGACACGCGGGCGCGGCGTTTCGGCGTTTCGTAACGGGGTAGGCTGGCCCGGAGCGACAACGCAACGAAAGGGAGCCGTCATGAGAAAATTGCTGGGCCTGATCGGCCTGGGCGCCGCCTTGAAATACTTCCTCCACCCGCAGGAAGGCCGCAGCCGCCGCGCCACGATGCAGAGCCGCTTCGGTGAGCTTTTCAGCCGGGGCGCGCAGCGAGGCGAGCAGCTGGGCCAGACAGCATCGTCCAAGGCGAAAGGCGTCGTGGGGAAGGCGAAGCAGATCGAGGACGAGGTCAAGGGGCCGACGGACGACGTCACGCTGGCGCGGAAGGTCGAGAGCGAGATCTTCAGCGACGAGGACGTTCCGAAGGGCCAGATCAACGTCAACGCCGAGAACGGCAAGATCGTCCTCCGAGGGGAGGTCGGCCAGCAGGAGATGATCCGTGACCTCGAAAAGCGGGCGCGGAGCGTCCAGGGCGTGAGCGACGTCGAGAACCTGCTGCACCTCCCCGGGGCCGAGGCCCCGATGCACGGCGCGAACTCTTAGTTCTCGCGCAGCCGGCTGAGACCGGGTAGCCCGTACCAGAGCGATGCGAGCAGAGCGGCGGTGGCCCCGGTGGCCACCGCCGTCATCGTGTTCTTGAAGACGAGGTCCGTGACGACGAAGACTGCACCGGAAAGCGCGATGGAGAGAAAGACGGTGCCGATGATCGCCAGGACGTTCGCAGTCTTGATGAGCTGCTCCTTGTCCCGCTGGCGAAAACGGAGGCGGTGGTACGCCGTGGGTGCGATGAAGAAGATCGAGGCGCACGCGGTGCACATGAACGTGGCGTAGTAGACGTGGCGCTGCGTGGTCGTGATCGTATTGAATCGCTGGCTGAACGGCACCGCGAGGAGAAACCCGAACAGCATCTGCACGCCGGGCAGCGCGACGCGAAGCTCGTTCAGCAGCTCGATCAGCTCGCGGTCGAGGCGCTCGTCCTTGCTCTCTTCGCTCACCAGCCCAGGATAGTCGTCAAGATCTGACGGGCCATGGATGTGCGTGAGCTCCTCAAGCTCGAGATCGACCCGGCCGAGGTCGAGGCCGTACGCGAGCTCTGGAAGCAGCATTCGAAAGCCGAGGACAAGCGAGACATCGCAGGCTTGCTGGCCACGCTGACCGAAGACTGCGTCTACGAGATTGCCGGGACTCCGCACCGCTGGGAGGGTCACGAAGGGGCGACGCGCTTCTACATGGGCCTCCTGACCGCGTTTCCCGACATCGATTTCCAGCTGACGGACATCGTCGTCGGGCCTCAGGGCGTCTGCGAGGAAGCGCGGGTGGCCGGTACGCACGAGCAAACCTGGCTCGACTACGAGGCGAGCGGGGAGCGCATCGAGTTCGGCGTCGTGATCTTCTTCCCGTGGGATCCCGAGCGCAGGCTGTTCCGCGGGGAGAAGGTCTACGTGCATGCGCCCGGCCTCACTGCCTGAGCTCGGGCCGCTGCGGCGCGAGACCGTCGACGGTCTCGAGATCGCCTAGGATCGGGCCGAACGGGAGCACGAGCCGGATTTCGTGCTCGGTGCCGGGCCGGCTTCACGGCTGCTTGCGCGGTTGACCATTCGCAGGCACGCGAAGGCGGTGCTGGATCTGGGAACGGGCTCGGGTGTCCAGGCGCTCCTTGCCTCTCGCCACGCGGACCGGGTCGTCGCGGTCGACGTCAACAGCCGCGCGCTTGCCGTCGGGGAGCTCAACGCCCGCTCGAACGGCATCGTGAACGTCGAGTGGCACGAGGGGAGCTGGCTCGAGCCGGTGCGGGGCGAGCGCTTCGACCTCGTGGTCTCCATCCCGCCGTACGTCATCTCTCCGGACTCGCACCACTCGTACCGCGACAGCGGAGAACACATGGACGCTCTCGTCCTACGCCGCATCCGGAAGTTCAAGCACGTCTGGCA
>JBKJWJ010000313.1:0-3790 GCA_046716905.1 Gaiellaceae bacterium | reverse complement strand
CGGTGGTGGGCGAGGAAGGCGCCGGCCCGCGACGTGCCGAGAGGCCCTGGCAGCGAGGCGACGCCGAGTAGAAGCATCGCCAGACCCGAAAAGGCGAAGAACACGGGCGGCACCGCGTAGGCCGTAGCACGCAGCGTGCCGAGCGCGGCGCCGAGCGGGCCACGCGCCGGCTCCGAACGCCTTGTCGCGGTCAGGCTGGCTCGTGCGCCGGCCACGCCGCCCAGATGGCCGGGGGCGATCCCTGCCGTCAGCGTTTGCGCCGCCGCGCCCTGGCAGGTGCTGCGCAACCGGGCCGAAGCGATCTCGGCCGCACCGACTGGGTGTGCGAAGACAGCGATCGTCGTCGCTATGCGGCGTGCCCTGTGTCCACGGACCCACGCGGTGACGCGGTAGGTGCCAGGAGGAAGCGCGCGACCGCGGAGACGGCCGCGGAAGCGAACGATGTTGCGGCCAGGCCGACCACGGACGAGGAACTTCCCGACGTAGCGGCAGCGAGGCGAAAGCTCCTCGACCTGGAAGACGACGTTCGCCGGGGCAGAGAGCGAGAATGAGATCTTGATGCTCCTTCGGGGTGGCCTCGTAGCGTGGGTCGCCAGCCAGTCTCGCGACGTGCGAATGAGGCTCAGGAGCGCCGGGCGGTTGCTCGACCGAAGGAGCCGACGGGAATCCAATGATGTCCGTCTCGGGATTCGGACTCCCAGTCGGGGAAAGGTGCGTGCTCCTGAGGGACGAGCGCCACTCGAGGGGGTTCTCTCCTCGTTGTCAGCTGGTGCTGGAAGTGGCGTTGACGCGCGAGGTGGCGGCGCGGGTGGAGCCGGGCCAGGGGCGGGAGCGGGAGGAGGAGCGGGCGCGGGCGCAGGAGCAGGAGGTGGTACCGGTGCGGGCGGCGTCGGTTCCGGGGCGGGCTGCGGCTTCGGAGGCTTCGGTTTCTGCTTCGGCTTCGGCGGCTTGGGTCGCGGCTTCGGCGGCCGGGGCTCAGGATGCTCGGTCGGAGGCGCGGGGTGGGACGGCCTCTCGACTGGCGGGACGGTCTCCGGCGGCGTGGACGGCAGAGGATGATGTGCACGCCGAGGTGGGCGGACCGGCTCTGGCGGAGCAGTGTCCACCGAAGCGCTCACCGTTCGGGTTGCCGGAAGTCCGCCGCCCAGGCTCGTTCCAGTCCAGGCCCCGAGGAGCGCGAGAATGACGAACGTCGGGAGCAGTACGGGAACGGGTCGCCGCATCCGGCGGGGTCGCGTTGGGAGTTTCGATTCGCTCCCTCCGGTGGAATCGGAAGAATGGATCCGTGGCACGCGACTACTACGATGTCCTAGGCGTCGGACGGGATGCCGACGGGGAGACCGTCAAGAAGGCATATCGGGCACTTGCCAGGGAGCTGCATCCGGACGTCTCCGCCGCCGAGGACGACGGCGAGCGCTTTCGGGAGGCGACCGAGGCCTACAAGGTGCTCGCGGACGAGGATTCCCGGCGCCTGTATGACAGGCTTGGTTGGCGGGGCCGGGGAGGCGGGATCGCGCCGCCCAGAGGCACAGCCCGGGTCTACGCCTCGAACCCGCGCGCGTTTTTCGAAGATCTCGAGAGCATTCTGGCCTCCGCCACCGGCCGGCGATCGAAGAAGATGCCCACCCGCATCGTTGGCGAGGTTGAGCTCGACGCATACGAAGCCCATCTCGGAGCGACCCGAAAAGTCGACGTCGACGAGCCGGAGCCGTGCGAGGCATGTGCGGGGCTCGGACAGCGCAAGGTTGTGTCCAGTCGGGAGTCGGGACGCTTCCTATCGCTCGACGAGTGCCCCGACTGTGGCGGCACCGGGAAGGTCGAAGCCGGCCGCGCAGTCGAGGTCACCATTCCTCCCCGGGCCCGCAATCTCGACCAGATTCCGGTCGGACCGGAAGCGGTAGCGGTCGTTCGCATCGTCCCGCCACATGACCGGCTGGTGGTACGCCTCGCCGCCTCGATAGCGCTACTGGCGGCGATCGGCTTCCTGCTCTACCTCCTGGCCCTCTAGCCGCAGCGCCTAGTCCAGCCCGCCCACGTCGAGGACGACCGTCTTCAGGTCGGTCATGTCCAGCATCGTGTAGCGACCGCCGATCCGCCCCCAGCCCGTCTGGGTGCCGGAGGCCCCGCCGAACGGCTCGTGTGCCTCCCAGTAGTCGGTCGAGTCGTTGACGACGACGTTGCCCACCTGGAGATTGTCCAGGTACGTGAAGGCTCTTTTCAGGCTCTTGGTATAGACGGCTGCCTGGAGCCCCAGATGCGAGTCGTTGGCCGCCTTCAGCGCCGCGTCGTCGTCGGCGACCTCGATCAGCGGAACGATGGGTCCGAAGGTCTCGTCCCGGTTGATGAGCGTGTCGAGGCCGACGCCCGAGACGACGGTCGGCTGGTAGTAGAGCGAGGTCGGCCGGTCGCCGTCTCGTCCTCCTCCGACTACGATCTCCGCGCCCTTTTGGAGCGCGTCCTCGAGGTGCGCGTCCATCTTCTGGGCGGTCGGCTCGTTGTTCATCGGGCCGACGAGCGTGTCGTCGTCGTAGGGATCGCCGAGCTTCCAGGCCTCCGCCTCCTTGACGACGGCAGCCAGGAAGTCGTCGTGCACGCTCTTGTGCACGAGCACTCGCTCGGTGGCGCAGCAGACCTGACCGGCGCAGAAGAAGCCGCCGAAGACGGCGCCCTTGGCCGCCCGCTCGAGATCGGCGTCGGCGCAGACGATCACCGGCCCGTTGCCGCTCGCCTCGATCAGCGATCGCTTGAGCCCCGCGGCGCGGACGATCTTCGCCGCCGTCGTGTGCGAGCCGATGAAGCCGATGCAGTCGATGTTGTCGTTCGTGACCAGTGCCTCGCCGGTCTCGCCGCCGCCGTAGACGACGTTGACGACGCCCTCCGGCAGGCCCGCGTCCGCCATCGCCTGCATGAAGGTCGCCATCGCGATCGGCGTCCACTCGGACGGCTTGATCACGATCGTGTTGCCCGCGGCGATCCCCGGTGCGATCAGCTCGACCGGGATCAGCGTCGGGAAGTTCCAGGGCGTGATGCACCCGTAGACGCCGTTCGGCTTGCGGAAGGTGAGGATCCGCTTGTTGACGTCCTGCGACGGGATGATCGCCGTCTCCATCCTCTTCACGTCCTCTGCCGCGATGCGGAAGTTCTCGGCCGTCTCCTCGATGTCGGGGATCGCCTCGGCCGTGAACGGCTTGCCCTGCTCGAGGGTGAGCTCGCGCGCCATGTCCTCCTGGCGCTCGTCGATCAAATCCGCGATCGCGTGGCAGACCGCGGCCCTGTCCCAGGCCGAGAGCGCCGCCCAGCCCGGTTGCGCCGCGCGCGCAGCGCGGGCAGCACGATCGACGTCCTCGGGGGAAGCGTCAGGGACTTCGGCGAGGGTCTCACCGGTCACCGGAGAGACGATCTGGCGGACGTTCGTGCCTGTCGATTCGACCCAATCTCCCCCGACGAAGTTCTGGAGGGTGCGGACTGTCGTGGCCATGAGGTGGCTCCTTTCAGAGGCCGGGAACGACGGCGGCTCTGCGGCGCGCCTGATCGGTTCGGCGGAGGACGAGGTAGGCGAGGACGATTGCGGCGACGGTCAGGCCCAAGATCATCACAGCAGTCGCGTTGATGACCGGTGAGACGCCGAAGCGAAGCGCGGAGAAGATCCTGATGGGCAGCGTCGTCGTGCCGGCGCCGGAGACGAAGAACGACGTGATGAAGTCGTCGAACGAGAAGGTGAAGGCCAGGAGGCCCCCGGCAAGGATCGCCGGCGCCAGCCGCGGAAGGGTCACCTGCCGGAAGGTCGAGA
>JBKJWJ010000312.1:0-11161 GCA_046716905.1 Gaiellaceae bacterium | reverse complement strand
TCGCCGGCGAGGGTGCGCGAGGTCTACATCGACGACGACACGAAAGAGGCGACCGTCATCGTCCCCGAGGACCAGCTCGCGCTCGCGATCGGCAAGGAGGGCCTGAACGCCCGTTTGGCCGCTCGCCTGACCGGCTGGAAAGTGGACATCCAGTCGGAGGCCGAGTTCGCCGCCTCCGAGGCGGAGGCCGCGTTCGCGGGTGGCGGGGCAGGCGAGGACTTCTCGGGTCGTTGCGCGGCCATCCTTTCGAATGGCAAGCGTTGCCCGAATGCAGCTGTGCCTGCGACCCGGTTCTGCGGGATCCCGGCGCACACCGCCCTTGCCGACCGCGAAGCTTCCGGGGAGACCATCGCGGGCGCTGAGGCCGTTCCCATCGCCGGCGCCGAGGTAGAGGCGCCCGAGGCCGAGCCGGGGGAAATGGGGGAGATGCCGTCGCCGGAATCGAGCGAGCTGCCCTTGCCGGAACCAAGCGAGCTGCCCTCGCCCGAGCCGAGTCCGATGCCTGCTCCGGAGCCGTCGCCCATGCCGACAGGGCCCGACCCCTCGCCGATTCCGGTGCCCGAGCCGGTCGAGCTCCCAGGCCCGGAGCCCGCCACCATGCCCCCGATGTCGGCAGCGCAGGACGACGGCGAACCCACCGACCAGACGCCCGCAGGCGTGAGCGCCGAGGGGTCGCTCGAGGAGAGGAACGACGCACCGGCGGCGTGAGGGAGCGACACCGTCCGGTCCGCACGTGCATCGGATGCGGCCAGAAGCGCCCGAAGGACGAGCTCTTTCGGTTCGTCTCCCTGGAGGGCGCCGTCGCACTCGACGCTCGAGCCCCGGGACGGGCCGCCTACACCTGCCGGAGGCTCTCGTGCTTCGAGCGGGCAGCATCCCGAAACGCTTTCAGCAGGACGCTCAGAGGCCGCGTCCGTCTCGATCCCGCACTCGCCTCGCTCTACACTTGAGGACTGACAATGGCTGACGAATCAGGACAAAACCGCCCCAACAGGCCGATCAGGCCGCGCCAGGCGCCGGGAAGCCGGCGCAAGCGTCGCGTGGTCATCGACCAGCAGGCGAACAGGCCTCGCCCCGATTCGCGCCAGGCCCGATACCAGCAGGAGACCAGGCCCAAGACCACTCGCGAGGTCGTACTGCCTACGGGCCCGGTCACCGTCCAGTCCGGCGTCACCGTCAAGGAGCTCTCACACGCCCTCGGAATTCCGGTCGCGCAGATCATCAAGATCATGATGGGCCTCGGTGAGATGGCCACGATCACCCAGTCGCTCACCGACGAGGCGGTCGGCCTGATCGCCGCCGACCCGAGCGTGGGTCGCGAGGTCACGATCAAGCACGCAGACGAGGACGACGACGAGCCCGAGGCGTTCGACGATCCGGACGAGGTCTTGCAGGCAAGGCCTCCGGTCGTGACGATCATGGGCCACGTCGACCACGGCAAGACGACGCTGCTCGATGCGATCCGGCAGTCCGCGGTCGCCGAGACCGAGGCCGGCGGGATTACCCAGCACATCGGCGCCTACCAGGTCGTCCACGACGGGCGGAAGCTCACCTTTCTCGATACGCCGGGCCACGAGGCGTTCACCGCGATGCGGGCCCGCGGCGCCAAGGTCACGGACATCGCCGTCCTGGTCGTGGCTGCCGACGACGGCGTCATGCCGCAGACCCGCGAGTCGATCTCGCATGCGAAGGCGGCAGGAGTCCCCGTCGTCGTCGCCGTCAACAAGATCGACATGCCGGACTCCGACCCGAACCGCGTGCGTGGAGATCTCGCAGGCGAAGGGCTCCAGCCGGAGGAGTGGGGAGGGACGACGCAGTTCTCCGACGTCTCCGCCAAGCAAAAGGAGAACCTCGACGACCTCCTCGAGAAGGTTCTCCTCGTGGCCGACGCCGAGCTCCAGCTGACCGCGAACCCCGAGGCGGAGGCCTCCGGGCCGATCATCGAGTCGCAGCTCGACGTCGGTCGCGGCCCGGTCGCCACGATGCTCGTCCAACGCGGAACACTGAGGGTCGGCGACGCGATCGTCGCCGGCGACGCCTGGGGCCGGGTGCGGGCCCTCTACGACTTCCGGGGCGAGAAGGTCGCCGAGGCACGGCCGGGCGACCCGATCGAGATCCTCGGCTTCGACCATCCGCCGCCCGCCGGCGAGCTCGCCCGCGTGGTCGAGAACGAGCGCGACGCGCGCCAGCGCGCGCAGGTGCGGGGCGAGCGGCTCCGCCGCGAGCAACTGGCGACGGCTGCGCGCAGCGGCCCCTCCCTCGAGCAGCTCTTCACGCAGTTGCAGGCGGGCGCCATCCAGGACCTCAACCTCGTCCTCAAGGGAGACGTGCAGGGCTCCGTCGAGGCGGCTGTGTCCGAGCTTCAGAAGATCCAGCACCCCGAGGTCCGGGTGCACGTCATCCACCAGGGTGTCGGCGGGATCAGCGAGAACGACATCAATCTCGCCGCGGCGTCGAGCGCGCTCGTCGTCGGCTTCAACGTGCGTCCCTCGGCGGAAGCCCGGACGCTCGCCGAGCGGGAAGGCGTCGAGATCCGCACCTATCGGGTCATCTACCAGCTCACCGAGGACATCGAGCAGGCCCTCGTCGGCATGCTTGCGCCGGTCACGTCCGAGGAGGTCATCGGCGAGGCCGAGGTGCGCCAGCTCTTCCGAGTCTCGCGGCTCGGTGTCATCGCCGGCTGCATGGTCACGAGTGGAGTCGTCAAGCGTTCTGCGCAGGTTCGAGTGCTTCGCGACGGAACCGTCATCTACGACACGTCGATCTCGCAGCTCAGGCGCTTCAAGGACGACGCCCGCGAGGTGGCCGAAGGCTTCGAGTGCGGAATCCTCCTCGAAAACTTCAACGACGAGAAGGAAGGCGACATCCTCGAGGCCTACGAGACACGCTCGGTCGAGCGCACCGACCTCTCGGCGCCGCCGTCCGCGCCAGGCTCGAACGGCGCGGCAGCGGGCGAGTAGCAAGAGCCGGTGGCCGCCGGCTACGTCGGCATCCTCAGCGTCGAGCTCCATTTCCCCGAAGCGGGCTCGCTGAAGGGCAAGAGGAGGTTCGTGAAATCGGCGAAGGCCCAGCTCCAGAACCGGTTCGGCGCGTCGGTGGCCGAGGTCGACCACCATGAGCTCTGGCAGCGAAGCCGGCTGACGGTGGCCTGTGTCGCCCGCGAGCACCGGGAAGCCGAGACGCTGATGGAGGAGGCCGTTCGCTACCTCCACTGCCAGGAGTACGACGTTGTGAGCGTGGAACGGGAGCTGGTGAGGCCCGGTGAGTGATCGCATGCGGCGGGTGAATGCCGCCGTGCGAGAGGTTCTCTCCGAGACGGTCGGCGAGCTCAAAGACCCGCGCATCGGCTTCGTGACCGTCACCGGGGTGGAAACGTCGACCGATCTCCGACACGCTGTCGTCTTCGTCAGCGTCCTCGGGTCCGAGAGCAAGCGCGAGCAGACGATCGAGGCCCTGCAGTCGGCGCACGGCCTCCTCCAGAGGCGGATCGCGCGCGAGCTCCGAATGAAGCGGACTCCACAGCTGACCTTCGAATACGATCCCACCGTCGAGCGTGGCGTGCGGATGACCCAACTGATCGATGAGCTCGCCCCTGACAACCCTGACGAGTGACCTGGCCGCAGTCGCTGAAGCGATCCGCTCGCACGATCGCTTCCTGCTGACGACGCACGAGAACCCGGACGGAGACGCCCTTGGATCCCTGCTGGCCGCGAAGCTGATGCTCGAGGCGCTCGGGAAGGACTCCGTCATGGTCCTCTCCGGCCAGGCTCCACTACCCGCGGAGTACAAGTTCATGGCCCTCGAGAACCTCCGCCGAACGATGCCCGAGGATGTCGAGGAGCGCGTGCTCTTCGCACTCGATTGTGCGAACGAGAGCCGGCTCGGCCAGGGCCAGGAGGCGCTCAAACGGGCCTCGCTCGTCCTCAACATCGACCACCATCACGACAACAGCCGGTTCGGCGGCGTGAACGTGGTCGTCGCCGACGCGTCGTCGACGGGGGAGATCGTCCGCGATCTCGTCGACCTCCTGGGTTGCGAGCTCACCCCCGACATCGCCGAGGCGATCTACATCGCCCTCGTCACGGACACCGGCCGGTTCCAGTACGCGAACACGACGCCGAAGGCACTCCGCCTGGCCGCCGAGCTCGTCGAGGCCGGGGCCGACGTCCACAGGGTCTTCCAGAGCATCTACGAGTCAGTCCAGCTCGCGAAGCTCAAGCTCCTTGCCCGGGCGCTCGAGCGGGCCCAGGTCTACGAGGGGGGCGGCATCGTCGTCTCCCACCTCCTCAAGACCGACTTCGCGGACGTCGGGGCCGCCGAGCCGTACTCCGAGGGGATCATCGACTTCCTGCGCGCCGTCGAGGGCGCGGAGATGGCCGCGCTCATCCGGGAGCCGCCCGCCCCCGGACGTCCGGCGCGGCGGATCAGCCTCCGTTCGAGCTCGGACGAGCTGGACGTCTCTGCGATCGCGCGCGCCTCGGGCGACGGGGGCGGCCATCGGCAGGCAGCGGGGTTCTCGTCAGAGCTCGAGATCCCGGAGATCGTGGAGTTCATCCGCAAGCACTACATCGAAGCGCGTGCCGCCGCGCGGGCTTGACCCATCGGGAATCGTCCTCGTCGACAAGCCGGCGGGGCCGTCCTCCTTCGCCATGGTTCGCGATCTCCGTACGCGAACGGGGGCCCGCGCGGGCCACGCAGGGACGCTCGATCCGTTTGCAACCGGGCTGCTGCTCGTCCTCCTCGGACGCTCGACCAAGCTCGCCGGCCGCTTCGTCGGCCTCGACAAGCGCTATCTCACGGAGATCGACCTGACGGCGCGGACGAGCACCGGCGATCCGGAAGGCGAGGTCACCGAGGGAGTCGAGGCCCCCGGCGCCGATGAGCTCGAACGCCGGTTGGAGACCTTGCGAGGGGAGATCGAGCTCCGTGTTCCGGCCGCGTCAGCGGTCAAGATCGGCGGCGAGCGGGCCTACAAGCTCCATCGCAGGGGCGTCGCAGTCGAGATGCCCGTCCGCCGCTCGACGATCCGCGAGCTGAACCTGCTGGCGTTCGACGGCCGGATCGCGACGCTCGACCTGCTCGTGAGCTCCGGGACCTACGTTCGTTCGATTGCCGAAGCCCTCGGCGGGCACTGCGCGACCCTGCGCCGCACCGAGGTCGGCCCATTCAGGGTCGACGACGCCGACGACGCGCGCATCCTGGATCCCGAGGAGGCGCTCGCGGCCCTGTGAGAGTTGCCAGCTCTCCCCAAGAGCTCGGGGCCGCCGAGCGAGCAGTCGCGCTCGGCACCTTCGATGGGGTCCATCTCGGCCACCGGAGGGTGATCGAAGCGGCGCTCGCCGCCGGCGCCCAGGCCACCGTCGTCACGTTCGACCCGCATCCGCGCACCGCGCTCGGGAATCGCGTCGAGCTGATCTGCTCGCTCGAGCGGCGCCTCGAGCTGATCGAGGAGCTCGGCGTCACAGAGACGCTCGTGCTGCCGTTCACGCCGGATCTCTCGCTGCGCACGCCGGAGGAGTTCGGCCTCTCGGTGCTGCAGCCTCTGGGCGCGCGAATCGTCGTCGCCGGCGCGAACTTTCGCTTCGGGCGCAACCGAACCGGAGATCTCGACGTCCTTCGCGACCTGGGCTACGACGCGAGGCCCGTCCCGCTCGTCGAGGGCGTCTCGTCCAGGAGGATCAGGCAACTGCTCGCCGCCGGCGAGGTTGACGGGGCGGCGACCCTCCTCGGTCGCCCAGCCGAGGTGGAGGGGACAGTCGTCGCCGGCGATGCGCGAGGCGGCACCCTCGGGTTCCCGACGGCGAATCTCGCGATTCCATCAGAGCTGCTGGTTCCGGCCTTCGGGATCTACGCCGGAGAGGCGCTCGGCACGCGCGCCGCGACCTCGATCGGCGTCAACCCGCACTACGGGGGCGAGGAGCGTCGCGTCGAAGCCTTCCTCCTCGACTACGAGGGCGATCTGTACGGCAAACGGCTCATCGTTCAGCTCTGGAAGCGCCTGCGTGAGGAGCGGGCCTTCGGCTCCGAGCAGGAGCTGATCGAGCAGATCGGACGGGACGTCGAAGAAACGAGAGCCGCTGTAAGCCCTGTGTAAAGCGCTCGCTCGTCGCCGCAAGTTTTCGCAAATAGCGGGATCTTCATCGACATGGGAGTCAACGACACGAACGGCGCGCAGCCCCTGTCTCGGATCGAGCGGGTGCGCTGCCTCAACTGCAACGTTCCGTATGTGAAGCCGGCCGGAGGGGGCACGGTCAGCGCCAACCCCGGCTGTCCCGAATGCGGGTATGTCGGCTGGGAGCTCCAGCCGGCCCCGCTCACCGAGGGTGGCGAGCCCCACCGCTCCTTCGCGGGTCGCCTGCGGCGTCGGACCGGCTGACGGCGCTGACCCCGCCGAAGTAGTGGTGCTGCGAAGTCCAGGGCCGAACGGCGAAGCCGGCCGCCTCGAGTGCGGCCGGCACGTCGTCCGGGAATCCGGGCTCGAGGTGGACGACGTCGGCAACGGGATGCAGTCTTGGCCGCTCCACGGCCTCGCGAGCGCTCATGCCTTCGTGGAGCACTCCCGCAATGACCTGAACGAGTGCGCTCCGCAGGCGCGTTCCGCCGGCCGCCCCCACCGCGAGCGCTAGCCCTTCCTGATCCACCGTCAGGGTCGGCGCCATCATGCTGGCGACCCGACGGCCGGGCACGAGATCGCCGATCAGCAGGTCGGCCTCGCCGAGCATCGAGTTCAGATGCAGGTCGAGGCCCGGGAGCCAGTCGCCGGAGCCCAGCCCAAGGCTCGTCGTGAGGACGACGGCCATCCCGTCCGCGTCGACGACGGTGATGTTCGTGGTGTCGCCGTCTCGATCGTCGCCTTGGAGTGCGAGCGCGAGGCTGACCGGGTCGGTCTGCTCCAGCCCGGCCAGGACCGGGAGCGGGCTGTTCAGGCCGATGCGGGTGAGAACTTCGGCGGTCCCGAACTCGACCCGGCCCGGCTCGCCCCACACCGGCTCGTACGCGTCGAGGTCTTGGCGGGTGACGAGCCCGTTCCGCGCGTCCATGAGGTCGAGGAGCGCCTCGGGAATCGCCGAGCCGTCCGGACCCTCGTCGGCCAGCGCCTCGAGCGCGGCGATGAGCCCCGGCTGCTCCAGCCGATCTCCGGTCTCCAGCATCCGGCCGCCGGGCGAGTAGATGCGGCCGCCCTCGCGCATCGTCATCACCGGCGCCAGCATCGCCAGGCAGGCGGCGTGTGCGGCGGGCATGCGAACTCCCGCCCGAGCGAGATCGAGCGCCGGCTCGACGAGGGCAGACCAGGGGAGGGTTCCGTCGCTACGCCAAAGCTCGCCCAGGCCGGCGACGACGCCGGGCACCCCGCACGAGCAGATCCCGACGGCGTAGTGCACCTGCTCGACGCCGAACGGAACCTGCAGGTGCTCGAGCTCGAGCTCCCGCGGATCCGCTCCGAGCCCGGGAATCGCCACGAAGAAGTCGAGCGTGCGCGCCTTTCCATCTCTGAGGACGATCGCGTGACCCCCACCGAGGAGGCCGGTCATGACCGTCTCGGCCACGCATGAAGCAAGGGCGGCCGCAACCGCCGCGTCGGCGGCGTTTCCGCCTCGCTCCAGGATCTCGATCCCCGCGTCGACGGTCGCGGGATGGCCCGCGGCCACGGCGGATTTCATCCGTTGCTACCCTATCCGCGACCGCAGACCCGGCTCGCCATGCTGCTTCCGCAGGGCGGAGCGGAGACTGCGGATTCGTCTAGAGGAGGTCAAGTGACCCTCACCAAGGAAGCCAAGCAGGAAATCATCGACAAGCACGGCCGCGCGGAGGCCGACACGGGCTCCGCCGAGGTGCAGATCGCGCTGCTGACCGCGCGGATCAACTACCTCACCGAGCACTTGCGGGCCCATGCGAAGGACCATTACTCGCGGCGCGGTCTGCTGAAGCTCGTCGGAAAGAGGAGGCGGCTCCTCAACTACCTGCAGAAGAAGGATCTCGAGGGCTACCGGAGCCTGATCAAGGAGCTGGGTCTCCGAAGGTAGCCCCAGGTCTCAAACCGGGCGGTGGAAGTTTGGGAGAGCCCTTCCCAGCAAGCGGAAGGGTTGACCCAAACCTCCACCTCTCAAGGGAAAGATGGAGGACAGATGAGCATCGCAGTACAGGGCCTGACACGAGTCTCGGTCGAGATCGGCGGGCAAGAACTCTCTTTCGAGACGGGGAAGCTGGCCAAGCAGGCCGACGGCGCCGTGATCGTCCGCTGCGGCGAGACGATGGTGCTGGCGACCGCGCAGGGCAGGATGGAGGCCCGCGAGGGTGCCGACTTCTTCCCGCTCACGGTCGATGTCGAGGAGCGGATGTACGCCGCCGGAAAGATCCCGGGCGGCTTCTTCAAGCGTGAAGGGCGCCCGACCGAGCGCGCCATCCTCACCGCCCGCATGATCGACCGCCCGATCCGGCCGCTCTGGCCGAAGGGCTTCAGGAACGAGGTGCAGGTCATCTGCACGGTCCTGTCTGCGGACATGGTCACGCCGCACGACATCCTCTGCCTGAACGGCGCTTCGGCGGCCCTGATGATCTCGCCGCTGCCGTTCTTCGGCCCGGTCGGCGCGGTCCGCGTCGGCCAGATCGAGGGCGAGTTCGTCTTCAACCCGACGCTGCAGGAGGCCGAGGAGCAGAGCACGCTCGACCTGATCGTTGTCGGCACCAAGGACGGACTGACGATGGTCGAGGCCGGGGGCGACGAGATTCCCGAGGAGGTTCTCCTCGAGGCGCTCGAGCTGGCCCACAAGGAGATCGTGAAGCTCTGCGAGATGCAGGAAGACCTGCGCGAGCAGGTCGGCAAGCCCAAATGGCTCGAGGAGTCGGTGACCGAGGACCTGACCGGTCGCTTCGGCGACCGCATCCGCGACCGGATCGCCTCAGACGGCCTCCGCGAGGGCAGCGCAATCGTCGACGAGATCCTCGCGGACGAGTGCCCGCCACTCGACATGGGCTCGACCGAGGAAGACATCGTGCGCCAGGTTCAGTACAAGGCCTCGCTCGAGTCGATTCTCGAGAAGGCACGCGCCGCCGCCGTCGAGGCGCCGGTGCGAGAGAAGTTCGAGGACGACCTGCGGACGCTGACCGAGGCTGAGCAGGATTCCAAGGAGCTCAAGTCGGCGAAGCGGCAGCTGCTCTTCGACCGCATCATCGACACGGTCGAGCTTCCCTTCCCGGTCGGCCCCGCCACGGTCGACGGCGATGCCCCGGCGGTCAAGGACAGCATGACCAAGCAGTTCGTGAAGCGTGCCGCCGAGGCGATCTACAAGGACCTCGTCCGCAAGAAGATCGCGATCGACAAGCGCCGGCCGGACGGCCGTGCGGCCGACGAGATCCGCGCGATCGAATGCGAGGTGGGCGTCTCCCCGAGAACGCATGGGTCGGCCCTCTTCCAGCGCGGGCAGACGCAGATCATGTCGCTGCTCACGCTCGGCACCGCGAAGGAGGGGCAGCGCATCGACGACCTCTCCTTGGAGCAGGACCGTCGCTACATGCACCACTACAACTTCCCGCCCTACTCGGTAGGCGAGACCGGGTTCATGCGGGGGCCGAAGCGCCGAGACATCGGCCACGGCGCGCTCGCTCAGCGGGCGCTCGAGGCCGTGATCCCGTCGACGGAAGACTTCCCCTACACGATCCGCATCGTGTCCGAGACGCTCGAGTCGAACGGCTCGTCGTCGATGGGCTCGGTCTGCGGCTCGACGCTCGCGCTCATGGACGCCGGCGCCCCGATCAAGTCACCGGTGGCCGGTATCGCCATGGGCCTCGTCAAGGAGGGCGACGACTACGTGATCCTGACGGACATCCAGGGGGCGGAGGACCACCTCGGCGACATGGACTTCAAGGTCGCCGGGACCCGCGAGGGCGTCACCGCGCTCCAGATGGACATCAAGATCACCGGCGTCACGCAGGAGATCATGCGAAGTGCCCTCGAGCAGGCGAAGCAGGCCCGCGAGTTCATCCTCGACAAGATGCTCGAGGCGATCTCGGAGCCGCGCGGCGAGCTCCGGGGCCATGCACCGCGGATCTCGACGATCAAGATCAACCCGGAGTTCATCGGGATGGTCATCGGCAAGGGCGGCGAGACGATCCGCTCGCTCGAAGGCGACTTCGACGTCCAGATCGACATCGAGGAGGACGGCACGATCCTCATCTACGCCACCGCGGGCGACAAGGCCGAGGCGGCCATGGCGGCGATCGACGCGCTGACGAAGGAGCCCGAGGTGGGGGACACCTACACGGGCAAGGTCGTCAAGACGACGGACTTCGGCGCGTTCGTCGAGCTCAAGAAGGGGACGGACGGCCTGCTCCACGTGTCGAACGTCGGTCCTGGCAGGGTCGCGCACATCGAGGACGTGATCAGCCGCGGAGATGTCCTGGACGTCGTCGTGCAGGAGGTCGACAAGGACCGGGGCCGCATCGGCCTCAAGCTGGTCGCCAAGCACGAGAACGGGGCGATGGTCACGCCCGAGCAGCTGGTCGAGCGGGCAAAGGACGCACCGGAGCGGCCTCGCGAGGAGCGCCCGCCACGCCGGGACGGCGACCGCGGTCGTGGCGGCCCGCGTGGCGGCGGCCGAGACCGCGGCCCGCGCCGGGACTAGGTAACGCTGGAGGGCGGCTCAGGCCGCCCTCCAATACCATCAGGCCGTGCAGAAGTACGTCCTCTCCGAGCTCGACTCCGGCCAGCGCGTTGTCACCGAGCGCCTGAAGCACGTCCGCTCTGTCGCACTGGGGTTCTGGATCGGCGCCGGATCGCGCGACGAGCGCGGCGAGCGGGCCGGCGTCTCCCATTTCATCGAGCACCTGCTCTTCAAGGGCACCGCCTCGTACACCGCGCAGGAGATCGCCGAGGTCTTCGACGCAATGGGCGGGGAGCTGAACGCCGCGACTTCGCGCGAGCACACCGTCGTCTACGCGCGGATCGCCGACCACCATCTCGAAGAGGCGGTCGACGTGATGACCGACATGGTCTACGCGCCGGTCTTCGCGGAAGTCGACGCCGAGCGAGAGGTGGTGCTCGAGGAGATCGCGATGTACGAGGACCAGCCGCAAGAGCTCGTCCACGACCTGATCGCCGAGGCGGTCTTCGGCCAGCATCCGTTGGGTAGGCCCGTGATCGGAACCGCCGAGGTCATCTCCA
>JBKJWJ010000311.1:0-5885 GCA_046716905.1 Gaiellaceae bacterium | reverse complement strand
AGTCTGGCGCTCGGCCTCCACGATCATCGCCTCGCGCCAGACCCAGAAGTCGGCACCCGCGCGGCGGCCTCGAAGCCCCCGCTGGAAGGCGTGGCAGTGCGCATTGACGAAGCCCGGAAGAATCATTCGAGAGGCCATTCTCCAAAGCGGCGGGATTTTGCGCGGAACAACGGGGCACTATCCTTGCTCGGGATGGCCGAACGAGTCGTCCCGCTTCGCCTGGCGCAGATTCCGAACGCACTGACGATCGCGCGTTTCGCTGCGATCCCGGTCTTCGTCGCGCTCCTCGCCACCGCCGACGGCGGGCACAGCTGGCCGGCCGCCCTCCTGTTCGCAGCAGCCGGGGTCACCGACCAGGTCGACGGCTGGCTTGCGCGCCGCTGGCAGGTCGAATCACGCTTCGGGACCGTCGCCGATCCGCTCGCCGATCGGCTGATGATCGCCACGGCGGTCGTCGGGCTCTATCTCCACGGCCGCCTGCCCTGGCCGGCGCTCGTACTGATCCTCGTGCGTGACCTCGTGCTGATCGGGGGCTACAAGCTTGTTGTGCCTCGCGGATACGACCTCTCGGTGAGTTTTGTCGGCAAGGCAGCAACCTGGCTTCTCTACGCGGCGCTCGGCCTGATGCTCGCGACCCGTGACGGTACGGACTTTCCGCTGATCCTCTTCTGGATCGGCCTCGCCCTCTCGCTCGTGGCAGGCGCAGCCTATGTCGCCGGCGTGATCAGGAGCCGCTCGTGAAGGCTGTCGTCATGGCCGGTGGGGAGGGGACGCGACTCCGCCCGCTGACCTCCAATCAGCCCAAACCGATGGTGCCAATCGTCGGCAAGCCCTGCATGGAGCACATCATCGAGCTCCTCCGTGAGCACGGCTTCGAAGACGTGATCGTCACGGTCGCTTTCCTTCCACAGGCGATCCGGAGCTACTTCGGAAACGGCGAGTCCCTGGGTCTCAACGTGGAGTATTCGGTCGAAGAGTCGCCGCTTGGCACCGCGGGCTCCGTGCGCCTTGCAAGCGATCGACTTGACGAGACGTTCGTCGTCATCTCGGGCGACGCCCTGTGCGATTTCGATCTCACAGAGCTCGTCCGCGTGCACAAGGAGAAGAAGTCGGCCGTGACGATCGCGCTCAAGTCGGTCGAGAACCCGCTCGAGTTCGGGATCGTGGTCACCGACAGCGACGGACGCGTGGAGCGCTTTCTCGAGAAGCCTTCGTGGAGCCAGGTCTTCTCCGACACGATCAACACGGGCGTCTACGTGCTCGAGCCCGAGGTCCTGAACCACGTGCCGACCGACCGCCCGTACGACTTCTCGAAGGAGCTCTTCCCGCTCCTGCTCGAGATGGGACGGCCGGTGCATGGCCATGTGGTCGAGGGCTACTGGCAGGACATCGGAAACCTGAGTCAGTACCGTCAGGCGAACTTCGACGCGCTCGACGGACGCGTCAACCTGAAGATCCCCGGAGTCCGTCTCCGCGGGAACATCTGGCTCGGTGAGGGCGTCGAGATCGACGACATCGACCGCATCGAAGGCCCCGCGTATCTCGGGAACTACTGCCGGATCGGCGCGGACGCAACCGTCGGTGCGTACTCGGTGCTCTCCTCGAGCGTGACTTTGCGCGAGCGGGCACGAACCGTCGCCTCCGTCATCGACGCCTCGACCCACATCGGGCGCAGCGGCTTGATCGAGAACGCGATCGTCGGGCGGAACTGCGACATCCGCTCGCACGTCCGGATCCACGAGGACGTCGCAATCGGAGACGAGGTGACGATCGGCGCCGAGAGCGTCGTCATGCCCGGCGTCCGCATCTTCCCTTTCAAGGAGGTGGAGTCTGGTTCGCAGGTCTTCGAGAATCTCGTGTTCGAGTCCCGGGCCGCGCCGCAGATCTTCTCGCAGGGTGGCGTCAGCGGCCTCGTGAACGTCGATCTGACGCCCGACACCGCTCTGCGCCTGGCAGCCGCGATGGGAACAGCGCTCAAGCGCGGCGCGCGGGTCGTGGCGAGCCGAGAGTCAGCGCCGGCCTGCCGGATGATCAAGCGCGCGATGATCTCCGGCCTCAACTCGACCGGGATCAGCGTTGCCGACCTCCGGGTGCTCCCCGCGGCAGTTGCGAGGCACCTCCTGAAGAGTCATGGCTACGAGGCGGGCTTCCACGTCGGCCTCAGCGCTGCCGATCCCGAGGTCCTGAAGATCCAGTTCTTCGAAGACCCGGGGATCGAGGCCTCGTCCGGCTTCCAGAAGGAGATCGAAAAGCACTTCACGCGGCACGAGCTTCGTCTCGTCGCCGCAGCCGACGTCGGAGGCATCAGCTACCCCGCGCGGGCTCGAGAGGGCTATGCGGACGACCTCCTCGCGAGTCTCGACGTCGAGGCGATCAGACCACGCGGATTCCGCGTCGTCGTCGATTACGGCTATTCCGCGGCATCGTTCGTGCTCCCGCTGGTGCTCGGGCCGATGGGCGTCGAGTCCGTGGCCGCGCATGCCTTCACGCCCGACCTGCCTCCGGGTGAGACGGCAACGCTCCGCGGCCTCGTCGGCCAGACGAAGCGGTTGGTCGGCGCGGTCGGCGCCGACCTGGGCGTCGTCTTCGACCGTGCGGCCGAGCGGCTCTACCTGATCGATGACAAGGCGCGCGAGATCCCCGTGGAGCAGGCGCTGCTTCTCTACCTGCGCCTGATCGGGAGCAACGGCCGGCGCGGCAAGCTGGCGTTCCCGGTCACCGTCACGAGCCAGGTGGAGCGAATCGTCGAAGGAAGCGGCCTGGAAGTGATCCGAACCCCGGCGTCGCTTCCGGAACTGACGAAGGCCGCATCCGACGACGGCGTCATCTTCGCCGGCTCCGTGGGCGGCGGATACGTCTTCCCCGAGTTCCTGCCGGCCTACGACGCGATCGCCAGCCTCTGCAACCTGCTGGAGCTTCTCGCTCCGGTCGACCGCCCGCTCTCGGAGCTCGTCTCGGAGCTTCCGCTCTCGCGCGTGGTGCATAGGCAGGTGCCATGCCCCTGGGCGCAGAAGGGTCTCGTAATGCGCGTGCTCACGGAGCGGCTGAAGGACCGGCAGGTCGATCTCCAGGACGGGATCAAGGTCTTCGACGAACGGGGCTGGGCGCAGGTCCTACCCGATCCCGACGAGCCCCTGGTGCACGTGTATGCCGAGGGTGACAGCGAGGAGGCCTCCGCCGAGCTCGAGCAGGAGCTCCGGACACTCGTGGAGGACGTTCTGCGTCAGGGCGAGGAGGCCCGCGCCTGACGGCGAACGCTCAAGTTGAGGTTGACCCTTCCGCCCGCGACTGGTTTACTGACCCACCGACCGAAAGGCTTGCATGGAACCACTGCCTGATCTCGTAGCGCTGTCCGACACCGAGCTGAAGTCGCTCATCGACAAGCTTCAGCACGAGGAGCAGGAAGTCTCGTACCGCCGGCGCCTGCTGCACGGCAAGATCGACATCCTGCGCGCCGAGCTCGTCGCACGGCTCCAGAAGCAGGAAGGCGGGGGAGAAGGCCCGTTGAGCGAGGTGGACGTCGACAAGCTCGCGGCGATCCTGGCGGGCAAAGCGGCCCCACACGCCGAGGCCTAGTCGCTTGTCGCACGTCTACTGCCCCGAGTGCGGGTTCCAGAATCCGGAGGCTGCGAATTTCTGCTCCAAGTGCGGAGCAGCGCTCGTTCGCGATCCGAGTGGAGCGGACACCACCATGGCGTTCACCCCTGAGGATCTCGACGAGGCGTCGCCACTCGAGGATCTCGGGATGGAGGGCCCAGCGCTCGTCGTACGCTCGGGAGGAGGGCGTGCCGGAGAGCATTTCGTTCCGCAGGAGGATCGAACGACGATCGGCAGGTCGCCCGACTGCGACATTTTCCTCGACGACGTCACGGTCTCGCGGACTCATGCCGTCCTGCTGAGCAAGGACGGTGCCTTCGTGATCGAGGACCAGAGCAGCCTGAACGGCACATTCGTCAACAAACGCCGGATCGACTCGTCGCCGCTCGTAGACGGAGACGAGGTTCAGATCGGCAAGTATCGCCTCACGTTCCTGGAGAAATGAGCGCGACGGCCGCCGATCCGGCTCAGGAACGGCCGCTCACGATCGGGGCGGTATGCCGGCTGCTCCGCGAGGAGTTTCCGGACATCTCGATCTCGAAGATCCGCTACCTCGAGGATCAGGGCCTGCTCGCGCCGCGGAGAACGGCCGGTCGCTACCGGCTCTACGGCGAGGAGGACGTCGATCGCCTGCGCACGATCCTGCGCCTCCAGCGCGACGAGTTCTTGCCCCTACGCGTGATCCGTCAGGAGCTCGCCTCGACCCCGGGCAAGAGCCGCCGGCGTCGTTCGTCGGGTCTGGCGACGGCGGAGGCAGAGGAGGAGATCGATCTCGCCGAGCTGTGCGAGCGTGCGGGCCTCGCCCCTGCGGTCGCCCGGGAGCTCGAGGAGTACGGGCTCCTGGAGTCGAGCAGGGTTGGCGGGGAGCGGAGCTATCGCGAGGACGAGGCCGACATCGCCGCAGCCTGCGCGAAACTCGCCCGCTTCGGCATCGACGCGCGGCACCTGCGCGCGTTCAGGTCGGCGTCAGAGCGCGAGGTCGGGCTGCTCGAGGCGATCGTCTCGCCTGCCCTCAGATCTCGCAATCCAGAGCGGCGTCAGAGTGGGATGGAGGACCTCCAGATACTTGCCGAGCTGGCCCAGGAGCTCTCCCAACTGCTTTTCTGGCGCGCACTGCGTAAGGTTGCCGCTCTCTGATGGCGATCGACCTCAAGACCCGGGTGCGCGAGGTGCCGGACTGGCCTGAGCCGGGCGTCGGCTTCAAGGACGTCAGCCCGCTCCTGCGCGACCCCGAGGCCCTGGCCCAGACGATCTCGTCCCTGGCCGATTGGTCGCGGGACCTGAAACCGGACGTGGTGCTCGGCGCAGAGGCGCGGGGCTTCATCCTGGGCGCCGCGATCGCGAAGGAGGTTCCGTGCGGTTTCGTCCCTGCCCGGAGGCCGGGAAAGCTTCCGCCTGCGACGGTGAGCGCCACCTACGCTCTGGAGTACGGCCAGAACGCGCTCGAGCTCAACGCTGATGCGATCGGTGAGGGGGGGCGAGTGGTCATCCACGATGACGTCCTCGCGACGGGCGGGACGGTGGAGGCGATCGCCGGTCTCGTCGAGCAGCTGGGCGGGGAGGTCGTCGGCGTGAACTTCGTGATCGAGCTGACGTTTCTCGGCGGCCGGGAGCGGCTCTCCCGGTATCCGCTGTACTCGCTGATCAAGTACTGAGGAGCTTTCCCTCCCGTCAGGGATGGGCCGGTCGAGCCCGCGCGACGATAGAGAGAGTGCCGTGAACAACCTGCCGCCCGATGACGGAAGAGCCGTCAGCCGCCTCCTCGACCACTGTTCGCGCGTGGCCGGCCGCCGTGCCAGGCCGCGTGCCCGCGACCGCCTCGAGCAGGCGCTCGGCGGAGAGTTCACGCGACGCCTAGTTGGCGCTCTGTCGGGAGATCACCGGCCGTCGGCCCGCGTCCTGCTCGACTGAGCAGAGACGCGCCGAACCTCATCCCCGCCGAAAAGGCGGACGTAGAGGAAGATCGCACCTGCGGCAAGGACGCTGAAGATGAACGCCGTCGCGCCTGAGACGCCGAGCGCGAGCATGCCGAGCCAGAGGTAGAGCCCGAGCCCGAAGGCCCAGAGGAACGATGTCACGCCTCGATCGAAGCTCGGTTGCCGGAGGTGCATCACGCGGCGATCCTACCGAGCCGGCCAGAGGGCGGTCGAACAACAAAAAAGATCTGGCGCCTAGGAACCCGAGAGCTCCTCGACGCCAGATCGTTCGCCGAGCCGG
This sequence comes from Gaiellaceae bacterium, assembly GCA_046716905.1. Classification (GTDB taxonomy): domain Bacteria; phylum Actinomycetota; class Thermoleophilia; order Gaiellales; family Gaiellaceae; genus JACDAN01. The sequence goes on along the minus strand of JBKJWJ010000311.1, from coordinate 71 downwards.
TTTCGCTTTCGTCCACTGCTCCTGGTGACTTTCGCCTTGCGGCTACGACCCTCAGGATCAGCCTCGACCTA
>JBKJWJ010000310.1:0-4088 GCA_046716905.1 Gaiellaceae bacterium | reverse complement strand
ACCGGCTCGGAATTCGCGGACTCGCTCTTGCCGGCGCGAGCCCGAACCACGAAGAAGTACGTGCCGGGCCGGAGGTCGGCGACGATGATCTCCGTCTCCTTGCTCTCGGCGACCTCGAAGTAGCTCTCAGGATCCTTCGGCTCGGTCGACGCGAGGATCACGTAGCCCTCGGCGCCCTCGACAGGGCTCCAGGAGAGCTGGACCTCGCGGTCGCCGACGATCCCACCGCTGACCTTGACGGGAGCGGCGATCTCGAGTCGCTCCTCCTCGGGAGTCGTCTCCGCAGGAGGCGGCGGTGGTGACGGAGGCGGCTCGGTCGTGGTCGTCCCCGTAGACGTCCCCGCAGGCGGGGGTGTTGGGGCCGGAGGCGGGCTCGCCTGTCCCAAGCCACCCGGAATCCCAAGAGTCATCTGCTCGGCGTAGAGCGAGAACAGTGTCCGGGCGATCGAATCTCCACCGCTCTGGGAGTTGTCGAAGACGTCGAAGATGCCTACGCCCGAGAAGTCGAACCTCATCAGCTCGCTCTTGAGGCTGTGGTCGAGGAGCACGAGTTTCGCGGTCGCCTCGTTGGAGGCCCCGTTGTTGCCCTTGACGGCGAAGTCGTCGAACCAACCATGGACAGCAGGTCCGTCACTCGCGCTCATCGAGACGTCGATGTTGCCGATCTGAACCTCGGGCCCCTTCCCTCCGTTGGCCGGTCGGCGCACCTCGATCGGCCCGACCTTGTTGACCCTGGTCGTAACGATGTCGTTCGCGGATCCGGGTGGGTCGACTTCCAATCTATAGTTGCTAAAGAAAGCGCTCTTCGACGACTTCGCGCCGGAGTTGGAAGAGAGCTTTGCGCCCGCAGGGATGGCCAGTGGGACGATCGAGTCGGCCTCGAGCGTCAGCTCGAAGATGACGGCGTCTTTCGAAGACGCATCGAACTCAGGACTGAGGAACTTCGACGGAATCGCGTTCGTGAGGCGAAGGTCGCGCATGACCTTTTGGTCGAAGCTTCCAGAACGGAGCCGGAGGTCCCGCGGCGATCCTGTTCCCGTCACCATGTCGGCGACCATCGCCCAGAAGGCCGGCTCCATGTTGTTGCCGAAGCGAAGGACGCAAGGCTCGTTGCTCACGCCCGCGATGTTCTTGCGGACGACGCCGTTCGCGTTGGGCGCGTCGTGGGCCACGCCGCCCTTGGCTCGACAGCCGGCGTAGGACTTGAGGTACCCCAGCGTCTGAGGGCTCGCACCGTCGGTCTCCAGGACGAAGCTGCCCGCGGCGTAAGACGTCTTCTGCGCAATAGCGCCCAGGTTACGGAGATCGTCACCGCCACCTGTGGCAATCGCGATCCCGCCCAGGACGAGCGGCCCTCCGACGGCAAGAGCCAGGACGAGAATGATGATGGAACGTCTACTCATGAGACCTCCAGGCGACGGTTTGGACGTATGACTCCCGACCACAGGACGGAAACGAGGCGCGCCGTCTTCCCAGGCCAGTGTCCTCCTTTCACCGCTGGGCCACAAGGAAATCCGCCGGTACGAGGAAGGAACACCCACAAACGAGGCGAAAGCCAGCAGCTCGAGAGGAGGACCGCATGAAGAGACTCCGAGCTCTGCGGTGACAACGGATCGAGAACAGAAGCGACGCCGCGTCCTCGCGTTCACCGGGGTCTGGTTCCTGGTGGCGGGCTTGCTGACGGCTCTTTCCTTGGTCGTGGTCGTGCTGATCGCGTCCGCCCTGATACTCGTTGCCGGACTCGCTGCAGGAGGCCTGCGGCGGTATCCGATCCGCATGGTTTCGCAGGCTGCGCTCGCGTCGTCCACGCGGGCAGGTCGAGCCTTCGGCTCGCGCGCTCGAGACCGGGCCAGGACCGTGGGGACCACGGCACCCCGCCGAACCCGTGCCTTTCTGACCGGCGCCGGTCAGGTCTATGCCGTCGCGATGCACCGGCTGCAGATGGCCCAAGCGAGAACGTTCCAGGTCCGCCGGCCCGTCCTGTCTCTACCCACCCTGACGCCGCCGACGCCGGGCCTCCAACACCAGGCGCGTCAACTCAACGAGCGCGGTGCGCAGCTTCGACGCGGGGGCGACTCCGAACGGGCGGCCGAACAACATCGGGTCGCCCTCGCGATCGTCCGTGACCTGGGCGATCAGCACGCCGAAGCGCTGACGCTGAACAACCTTGGGCTGGCCCTGGCTCAGGGCGGGGCTGCCGCCTCTGCGGTTCAGCACCTCGAGCAGGCCGCCACGGTTCTTCGGGAGCTGGGTGACGAGGAGCACGAGGGACAAGTCATCGCAAACCTCGGCTTCGTGCACCGCCGACAGGGCCACAACGAAGAGGCCGTGACGCTTCTCCATCAAGCTCTCGACAAGCTCCCTCCGGGGTCGTCGGCGTACCGTCAGGTCGAAGAGCAGCTCAGCCGGGCGAGCTAGGCGCTGAAAGCGCCGCCCGGCAGGTGGATAAACCGAGAGAGCTACAGTGGCTGATCGGCTCGAGCAAGCCGCAAACGCCCCCGTAGCTCAGTGGATAGAGCAGTGGTTCTATACGCCAAAACGCCGGTTCAGGCCGCTGTTCAAACAAAATCGCGCCTGAACGCCCGGCGTTCTATTTACTGCTCTTCGGCGTCGGCCACGCGGTGCCTGGCGCGCCGAAGTCCGTCGGCGTCTGCGCCGGTCTGGTCTCCGCCCGATGGCGATCGGGGTCGCGGTCAGGCGGCGTCGTCGAGGACGGCGAGGAGCTCATCCCGAATCGTCGAGCCGAGCAGCTCGGCGTATGCCCTCTCCGTGACCACTGTGCTCGAGTGCCCGAGCAGCCGGCTGACTACCTCGAGCCTAAGGCCCTTGTTCAACAGGTACGAGCCGAACGTCCGGCGCAGCGTGTGCGGCGTCACCGAAGAGACGTTTTCGCCGGTCGTCGTGCGCGGGCAGCCACGTTCGTGTCGGGTGCGGCGCAGCGATCCGCAAAGACACTCGATCGGACGGACGTGCGCGCGTTCGCCGGCACGCTTTACCAGCCGCCAGACGAACGTCGGCTGGAACGCGGAGCCTGTCGAGGTGGAGAGTAGATAGGCGTTAGGAGCGTTCACTCCTCTCGAGCCGAGCAACGCCAGCCAGGTTTCGAGCTCCGGCACCAGGCACGGCACGAGCGGAATCGTTCGAACGCCTGCTGCGGTCTTGCTCCTTCGGACTAATACGGACTCCTGTCCCGGCGTGAGATCCACATCCTCGAGCGTAAGACCACAGGCTTCTGAGACCCGGACGCCCGTCCATCTGAGCAACCAGACAACCATTCGTTCGGCCGCGGGAGACCCGCACTCCATGAGTGCCTAATCCTCGAGAGGACGCAAAAAGTCGTTCGGTCGCTGCTCGAGTGCGGGCGCCACGACTCCGGCCATTGGATTCTTTCCCGTGCGACCGTCCGCGTCAGTCAGCAGCCCCACACGATCGAGGTACGAAAAGAAGCTGCGAAGCGCAGAGATTCGCGCCCGCACCGTTGCGCGGCACGGCCGCCTCCCGCTCTGCCGCTCCCACTCAGTCTCCCAGCTAGACAAGAACAGGTCGATGTCGACCGGCGTCATATCCGGGCCGAGTCTCCCCTCAGCCCACTCCAGGAACGCACGGACTCCATGGACGTATTTCACGCGGGTCGAGGCGGCCCGTCCTTGGCGAACGAGCGCCGACTCGTAGACCTCCAAGAGTTGGTTCGCGCCGAGGTCGCCCGATATAGACGTCGAGCGAGTTCGAAGAGAAGCCGAAGTCGTAACCCCAGACACGCTCGAAGATGACGGAACGCGTCAGCACCCGGCGCGGGTTCCGCATGAAGAGCTCGAGCAGGTTGAACTCCGTTCGCGTCAGCTCGATCGGCGTGCCGGCCCGTTTGACCTCGCGCGTCCCGGAGTTGAGCTCGAGGTCGGCGAAGCGCAGCACCTCCTCGGTATCAGGGGCGACACGACGGAGAAGCGCCCGGAGTCGGGCCAGGAGCTCCTCGAGCGCGAACGGCTTCGCCAGGTAGTCGTCGGCGCCCGCGTCCAGACCGGCGACCCGGTTCTCGACCTCTGTGCGGGCGGTGAGCATCAGGATCGGAACGCCGTTGCCCTTGCTTC
>JBKJWJ010000309.1:0-3587 GCA_046716905.1 Gaiellaceae bacterium | reverse complement strand
CGCGTCGTCCCGATGATGAAGTCCGTCACGCGAGACTTGGGGGCACCCGTTCCCAGGCGGCAGCGGCGATAGAACGGGGGCATCGGTCGGCACTGGACGCGCGGGAACGTCCTGCGCACCTCGGTCTCGCTCGAGTCGACACCAAGGCCGTTCGCGAAGCGCTCCGTGCTCCGCGTCGTCATCAGCTCGACGACACGCCGGTCGCGGAACGTGACCGTCACGCGGGCGTAGTACCACTTCCAACCGCCCTTGCCGACCGGCCGGCCCAGCTTGCCCTGAACCTGGCTCGCCGTCATGCCGAGGCCGACCCCGGACATGCCCCGGGCGGGCTTGATCGTGGCTGAGGCGGTGGCGGCGAAGATCGACGCGGCCAACGCCACGGCGGCGAAGCAGCGCATCTCGAAAGGATCGGCGCCGCAGGCGACCGTAAGAATCCCTCAGTCGAGCAGCTCGGCCCCGGAACCCGGGTGCACGGCTTCCCACACGCGGAGGTAGAGCGCGACTTCCAGTCGCGCCTGATTCGCGTCATACGCCTGCGGAACGTCCACGGAGACGGCGATCCCCTCGGCGTGAGCCGCCACGTCTCCGACGTCGGCAACGCAGTCGGCACGCCGAAGGAAACCGAGGAAGTCCTGGGTCAGACGGGGGTCGCTCAGCCGCACGTGCATACCTCTCACTCTCTTTGACGTACCCGAAGTCCACAAGTCCGGACCTGAGGGTCCGAACCCCCCGATAGGGTGAGTCCATGGCCCTCCTGACGTCGCAGGTCGAGCGCGGCTCGGAGCTCTTCGCACAACGCCGCGAGCGGATGGAAGCGCTCATCGCCGAGCTCCGCGAACGAACCACCCTGGTTGCCCGCGGCGGCGGCGAGAAAGCCGTCGAGAAGCACCGGTCGCGCGGGAAGATGCCGGCGCGGGAGCGGATCGACCGGCTGGTCGACCCAGGCACCGCGTTCCTCGAGCTCGGCGCGCTTGCCGCCTGGGAGCTCTACGACGGCGCAGCGCCGTCGGCGGGGATCGTCACCGGGATTGGCGTCGTCGAGGGACAGGAGTGCGTGATCGTCTCGAACGACGCGACCGTCAAGGGTGGAACCTATTTCCCGCTGACGGTCAAGAAGCATCTGCGCGCCCAGGAGATCGCCGAGCAGAACCACCTGCCGTGCCTGTACCTCGTCGACTCGGGCGGCGCCTTCCTGCCGCTCCAGGACGAGGTCTTCCCCGACCGGGAGCACTTCGGACGCATCTTCTTCAACCAGGCGCGCATGTCCGCGAAGGGCATTCCGCAGATCGCGGTCGTCATGGGCTCGTGCACCGCCGGCGGGGCCTATGTCCCGGCGATGAGCGACGAGACGATCATCGTGCGCGGGACCGGGACGATCTTCATCGGCGGCCCGCCGCTCGTGAAAGCGGCCACAGGCCAGGAGGTCACGGCGGAGGAACTGGGCGGCGCCGACGTCCACACCCGACGCTCAGGTGTGGCCGATCACTACGCGACGAGCGACGAGCATGCCCTCGCCATCGCGCGTTCGGTCGTCCGGCACCTCCATCGCCGCAAGGAAATCCCGTGGGACGTCGCTCCCCCGGAGGAGCCCGTCGCAGATCCCTCCGAGCTCTACGGCCTGATCCCGGAAGACTTCCGCCAGCAGGTCGATCCGCGCGAGCTGATCGCGAGGATCGTCGACGGCAGCCGCTTCCAGGAGTTCAAGGAGAACTACGGCGAGACGCTCGTCTGCGGCTTCGCCCGGATCGAGGGCTTTCCGGTCGGTGTCCTCGCGAACAACGGAGTCCTCTTCGCCGAGTCCTCGCAGAAAGGCGCCCACTTCATCGAGCTTGCGTGCAAGCGCCGTGTACCGCTCGTCTATCTCCAGAACATCACGGGATTCATGGTCGGGACGGAGTACGAGATCGGCGGGATCGCGCGTGACGGCGCCAAGCTCGTGATGGCGACGGCCTGCGCCGCGGTGCCGAAGTTCACGGTCGTCGTGGGCGGATCGTTCGGCGCCGGCAACTACGCAATGTGCGGGAGGGCCTACGGGCCGCGGCAGCTCTGGATGTGGCCGAACGCCAGGATCTCCGTCATGGGCGGCGAGCAGGCCGCCACCGTGCTCTCGATGGTCGGCGACTCGGATCCCGAGGAGATCCGGGCGAAGTACGAGGCCGAGGGAAATCCCTACTACTCGACCGCCCGGCTCTGGGACGACGGGATCATCGATCCGCTCGACACGCGGCGCGTGCTGGCGCTCGGGATCTCCGCGGCGCTGAACGCGCCGATTCCGGAGACCGAGTTCGGCATCTTCCGGATGTGAGCGGCCGGGACGAGCTCGAGAAAGCCTTCGCCTACGACCGTGAGGGCTTCGAGGCCGAGGCGATCCCGCACTACGAGCAGGCGATCGCTGCAGGCCTCTCCGGCGAGCACCTCGAGAAGGCGCTGCTCGGCCTCGGAAGCTCGCTGCGGAACGTCGACCGCGTGGACGAGTCGGTTGCGGTACTGGAAGACGCCTGCCGGCGCTTCCCGGATCATCAGGCACTCCCGGTTTTCCTCGCGTTCTCGCTCTGGTCGGCAGGGCGTCGGGGCGAGGCGCTCGCGCTGCTGGCCGGCCGGGCCGGCGAAGGCTCCGGTTACGAGCGCGCGATCCGCGAATACGCCGACGACATCCAGCGTTCAACAGACTGAGATGGGCTTCACGTTCGTCGACGTCGACTCTCTCGAGGGTGAGGGGCCTGGTGGCATGGTGCGCAAGACGCGGCGCGCCACCGGGGCACGAGCCTTCGGGTTCAACTACTTCACCCTGCCGCCGGGCACCGAGGGCAGGGAGCACCATCACGTGGACTCGAAGCAGGAAGAGGTCTACTTCGTGGTCAGGGGCAGCGGAACGATGCGCATCGACGGCGACGAGATCGAGCTCCGGCCGGGCCGCTTCATCCGCGTAGACCCGGGCTCGACGCGCATACCGGTCGCCGGCGACAAGGGCCTCGAGTTCGTCACGTTCGGCGCCCCTCTCGAAGGCCCGTACCAGCCTCCCGACTGGGAGTAAGCTCGGGGCGCATTGCGCCTCTTCCGCAAGAGGACCGACTCCCGGCTGCACGAGATCGGCGAGGCAGAGGCCTACGGTCGCTCTTACGGCCGGACGAGCGGTGAGGTCAAGATCGTCAAGGTCGAGCCGCGGCGCCCGCGCTACCAGCTCAAGGTGAGCGGAGAGAACCTGCGCACAGCCTTCCTCGACCGTCTGAATCGCCGCGAGCCTGCAGATCGTCCGGATGGTGGCGAGTGATCGTCCGCTTCGTCCTCTGGAACCTCGCCGACTCGCAGACCACGATCGCAGAGCTCCGTCGTTACCTCAGGGACGAATCGGTCGACGCCTTCGAGGAGGTCGAGGGCCTGCGCTTCAAGGCCTGGATCTCGGACGAGGCGACCGATCGCTGGGGCGCGGTCTACGTCTGGGAGACCCGGCGCGCCGCGGATCAGGAGCTACCGAGCAGGGCGCGGGAGCTGATCGGGAAGGACGCGGACATCATCGAGGAGTTCGACATCGAGGCGACGATCGAGGGACGCTTCGAGATCGAGGAGCTCTCGCGGCTCGGCCTCGC
>JBKJWJ010000308.1:0-5096 GCA_046716905.1 Gaiellaceae bacterium | reverse complement strand
GCGACGGCGCCGAAGATGCAGGCGCTCGCCGGGGAGATCGGCGACGGTTGCCTGACGCCGTCGATCACGACGCCGGCCTTCGTCCACTACACGCGGGAGAACGTAGCGCGTGACATCGACATCGGCTGCACGGTGGTCGCCTCGATCGCCGAGGACCGGGACGAGGGGCGCGACGGGGCGCGCGAGATCGCCGGCATGTACCTCGCCAACAAGGTTCAGAACATCCAGGGCTCCGCCGACACGCTCCTCGACCTGGCCGGCATCGAGCAGGACGAGATTCGCCCGGTCGCCGAAGCGATGGAGCGCGGCGGGCGGCTGGCCGCGAAGGAGCAGGTCACGGATGAACTCCTGGACAAGTGCAAGCCGATCGCCGGCACACCTGACGACTGCATCGCGGCGATCGAGGAGTACCGCGAAGCCGGTTGCACCCACGTCATGCTCGAGCTCTGGGGCGACAAGCGCCACGACCAAATCCGGATGTTCGGCGAGCAAGTGCTCCCCCGCTTCCGATGATCGACGAGCGGCGACTCGTCGATCTCGCCCTCCGGCTCGTCTCGACCCCGTCGTTCACGGGGTCGGAGGAGGCCTGCGCTGCAGTTCTCGCCCGTGAGCTCGAGGAGATCGGGTTAGAGGTGATGTGGCAGCAGGTCGAGGAGGGTCGGGCGAACGTTGTCGGAACCCTGGCGGGCAAGGGCGGCGGGCCGACGCTGATGTTCAACGGGCACACGGACACCTCGTACTCGGGCGAGGAGCCTTGGCTGCGCGAGATCCCAGGCTTCAGGCCCGAGGGGTTCGAGCGGGACGGCCGGATCTACGGTCTCGGGATCTCGAACATGAAGGGCGCACTTGCCTGTTATGTCGAGGCGGTTCGCTCGCTGATCGAGGACGGTGTGCGGCTGCGCGGTGACGTCTTGGTCGCAGCGGTCTGCGGCGAGATCGAGAAGACCCAGCAGGGCGATGCGCAGGGCGCCGAGTACCGCGGCTACGCAGCCGGTTCGCGCTACCTCGTCGGCCACGGCGGCGCCGCCCACGTGTGCATCCTCGGCGAGCCGACCGAGAACAAGCTCGTCCTGGCGCACTTCGGGACACTCTGGCTCCGGCTCCGCGTGCACGGCCCCTTCGTCCACACGGCGTTCTCCATGGGACGCACCGAGGAGAACTCGATCGTGAAGATGCGGCCGGTGCTCGAACGGGTCTTGGAGTGGCTGCCGGAGTGGGAGGAGGAGATGTCCTACGGCGACGTGCGTGGAGTCGCGAACGTCGGCGCAATCCAGGGTGGCTTCGGCTGGCGCGCGTCGCGCACGCCCCATGCGACCGACCTCTTCGTCGACCTGCGCGTCCCGCCCGACGTGCCGATGGCGGACGCGAGGAGGCGTGCGCTCGAGTTCGCCCGCGGGCTCGACGGCGTGGAAGCCGAGATCTACGTCACCGCACCGGGCGCGGAGATCGACGAGGAGAGCCCGGTGGTGGGCGCTGTCGCCGAGGCGCACGAGGAGGTCTTCGGCTCGCCGCCGGAACGCGACGTCACACGCTGGTTCTCGGATGCCTCCGTGCTGTCGCGGTACGGGATCGCAACCCTCAACTACGGCACCTCCTCCGGCCTTCCTGATGCCGAGATGGGTGAGAATCTCGAGATCGAGGGACTCGTGAAGACGGCTGAGGTCTATGCGCGGGCGGCGCAGAAGGTCTGCGGGTGAAGCTCGTCACGTACGACGGGGGGAAGGTCGGGTACATCGACCGCGAGGAGATCGTCCGGCTGGACGTCCCTGACATGCGGACGTACGTCGAGCGGGGCGGAGCCGACGACGCTGGGGAGCGCACGCCGCTTGCGGACGCCGACCTCGAGGCGCCGATCATCCCGAAGAAGTTCTTCCACACCGCCGGGAACTTCCGGGAGCACGAGGAGGAGTCGAAGCGCGTCGGCTGGTCGCATGCGATCGCGCCGTGGATCGTCTTCTTCCAGAACGTGGACGCGATCATCGGGCCAGACGACGCCGTGGTGCACCCCGAGCACCTGACGGAAGAACTCGACTACGAGCTCGAGCTCGCGGTCGTGATCAAGAAGCCCGGGAAGTGGTTTCCGCCGGAGGAGGCGATGGGTTACGTGGCCGGCTACGTGATCTTCAACGACATCACCGCGCGCGACATCCAGCGCCGGGAGATGGAGTCGGGCGTCTTCTCATTCTGCAAGGCGATCGACACCTTCTGCCCGCTCGGCCCGTGGATCGTCACGGCCGACGACATCCCGGATCCGCACAACCTGGCGATGGAGCTGCGCGTGAACGGCGACGTCAGGCAGACATCGCACTCCGGGCGCATGTCCGTGACGATCCCCGAGATCCTCTCGCACTACTCGGCGCTCGGATACAGCGCGGGCGACGTCGTCTCCACCGGAACCGTGAGCGGGGTGGCCGGGTTCAGTGAGGACGCCGCGTCGCTCTACCTGAAGCCGGGCGACGTGATGGAGGCCGAGATCGAGCGGATCGGCGTGTTGCGCAACCCCGTCGTCTCCTGGGAGCAGGCGCATGGCGAGCCGCCGCCACCGCGTGTTCGCTGGTGAGCACTCCCCGATACGGGTGCCCGCCACCCCCGCCCACCGACACGTTAGGGCTGAAAGACGCGCGGGTGTGTGACGGGACAGACGCGGAACCGCGCCAAGAGCAGGGGCGGCCGCGACGATGACCTGGCCTCGGGATGAGACGAAGCTCGAGCGCGTCCGCGTCCTCATGGCGGAGGCAGAGCTCGACGCGCTTGTCGTCCGGGCGCCCGACAACGTCCTCTATCTGAGCAATTTCTGGCCGATGAAAGGCTACGACGTCGTCGTCTTTCCGCAGGAGGGAGAGCCGACGTTGATCTGTCTCGAGGCCTCGGCCGATGACGCCGCGCACACCGCCTGGGCGGACGACGTCCGCCTCTTCCACGGCTACGACGAGCGGGACCCGCGTCCGCCGCAGGCCCGCGCGCTCGAAGCGGCGGTCGATGCCTCCAAGAGCTACGGGCGCATCGGTGTCGAGCTCTCACTCGGCACCCAGGCCGCGGATCGCATGGTCGGCGAGCCGACGACGTACACGAAGTCGTGGTTCGACGCCTGGCCGGGCGGCGTGGACGCCACGCCGCTCCTCGCCAGGGCCCGTGCGATCAAGACCCCGCAAGAGCTCGAGCGCATGCGGCTCGCGAACGAGATCGCAGCCGCCGCGATGGAGCACGTGCGTGCCGAGCTTCGCCCGGGGATGAAGGAGAGCGAGGCCGGCGCGCTGTGGAACGGGTTCGTCCACGGCCAGGGCACCGGCTGGAAGGGGAAGGTCGACCTCGCGCACGGGTTCTCGCTGGTCTGGTCCGGCACGGGGATCCGCACCTTCACCGCGACCGGCGACCGGCCCGTCGAAGAGCACGAGCCGACCCTTTTCGAGATCTGGGTCTGCGCCGACGGCTACTGGTGCGATCACACGAAGAACCTCTGTCCCGGCCGGCTCTCCGACGAGTACGAGCGCCTGCATGAGTGCCTGATGGACGTGTACGGACGGGCGATCGACCACTGCCGGCCGGGTGCGAGCCTCGCGGAGCTCGACCGCCTGGTTCGTGACGGAATTGCCGAGGCCGGTTACCCTGGTCAGCCGTCCCACCCGGTCGCCCACGGGGTCGGAGCGCGGGCCCACGAGCCGCCGTACGCGCACCAGGCCGGCTCCGGGACCATCGAGGAGGGCATGGTGCTGGCGATCGAACCGGGCGCGTACTGGGAGGGCGGCGGCGGACTGCGTGTGGAGGACAACTTCCTGATTACGGCAGACGGCGCAGAGAAGCTGTCGCCGTTCCCGGACGGAGTCGTTCGATGATCTGGACAGGCGAGCTCAACCGGCCGCACGCCCTGCAGGCTGAGGTCGGCTTCTACGACACGACGCTCAGGGACGGCGAGCAGACGGTCGGCGTCGTCCTCATGCCGGAGGAGAAGCTCGAGATCGCCCGCGCGCTCTCCGAGGCCGGGGTCGAGCGAATCGAGGCCGGCTTTCCGCGGGTCTCGCCCGACGACTGGGAGGCCGTCAAGCTGATCTCCGAGGCCGGGCTCCAGGCTCAGGTCTGGGGTTTCTCACGGGCCGTTCAGGCCGACGTCGAGGCGCTCGTCGAGCTCGGGGTGCCGGCCAGCGTGATCGAATCGCCGATCTCCGAGCTCAAGCTCCGGGCGTTGGGCGTCTCCCGCGAGAAGATGCTGGAGCGGATAGAGGCTGCGGTCGCCTACGCGGTGGAGAACGGCATCCACGTCGCCTACTTCGGAGTCGACTCGACCCGCGCCGAGCCGGACTTCTACGACGCCGCATACGCCGCAGCAGTCGAGGCAGGCGCCGCAGAGGTCGTCGTCGTCGACACGATCGGCGTCGCCGGCCCCGAGGCGGTCGCGGAGCTCGTCGGTCGGACCCGCGAACGAGTCGGCCCGGAGATCCCGATCCACTTCCACGGGCACAACGACTTCGGCCTTGCGACCGCCAACGCCGTCGCCGCCGTGAGGGCAGGCGCCCGCTGGATTCACGGCACCGTGAACGGGATGGGCGAGAGGGCCGGGAACGCGAATCTCGGCGAGGTCGCGCTCGCGCTTCGAGCGGTCTACGGCGTCGAGACCGCGCTCGACTTGACGAAAGCCCGCGCTCTCGCCGCGCGCGTGCAGGACCTCTCCGGATACGAGCTAGAGCCCTGGAAGCCGCTGACCGGCGAGAATCTCTTCCGCCGCGAGAGCGGGGCGGTGGCGAGCCAGTTCCACGATCCAGAGGCGATCGAGCCGTACTCCTCGGAGCTCGTCTCAGCCGAACGCGGCATCGTCCTCGGCAAGAAGAGCGGCCTCGACTCGATCCGCATCAAAGCCGACGAGCTCGGGCTCGAGGTGCCGGAGGAAGCGCGCGCCGGGCTGCTCGAGGCGGTGAAAGATCTCGGAACGGAAAAGCGAGGGCTGGTCACGGATGAGGAGTTCCGCCGGCTCGCCATGGAAGGAGAATCACCATGAGCCATCACCGCGAGTTGGTGAATCCGCCGGATCTCCATCCGGCGCCCGGGTTCAGCCATGTCGCGATCGCGCACGGCAAAGAGGTCATCCACTTCGCCGGCCAGCT
>JBKJWJ010000307.1:0-4735 GCA_046716905.1 Gaiellaceae bacterium | reverse complement strand
GTGCCCAGGTCCACCGCCATGTCGCGGCCACCAAAGCCGTTGAGATACCCGAAGAGCCCCATCTCCCTCGCTGGACTCTAGCGATCCACTCCGTAGAGTCTCACCGAAACGCCCTGCAATCCACGGTCCTGGGCGGACACGCCTCGGGGTCTGACCCCGATGCGTGTCCCAAAAGTCACACGAAGCTGCACCGTTTTCCGCGTTCAGCAGCTTCCGCAGCCCTCTTTCGACGCGGCTCCTCGAACAGTTCGGCGGCAAGCCCGACCTCGCCCGACGCCGCTACGAGGCCTTCGTAAGCGAAGGCGTCCGTTCGGGGCGAGTCCTGGGGTCTGACCCCAGGACACGGCCGAATCAGCCGAAGCCGTACGTGCCTGCGAAGCGCTCCGCGAGCAGGCGAACCAGAAGCGCGGCCGGGAGCCCGACGACGTTGAGGTAGTCGCCCTCGACCTGCTCGACGAGCGAGGCTCCCAGACCCTGGATCGCGTATGCACCGGCTCGCTCGGGCCACTCTCCGGCGCCGATGTAGCTCGCGATGTCACGGGCGGTCAGCGGACGAAAAGTGACCCGTGTGACCTCGCGGTGGAGCTCCTCCCACGCAGGCGTGCGCAGGCAGAGACCGGAGATGACCTCGTGCGTCTTCCCGGCGAGCGCCTCCAGCATCTCCTCGGCTTGCGCTAACCCAACCGGCTTGCCGAGGACGCGGCCGTCGCAGAGGACGACGGTGTCCACTCCCAGAACCGGGCGCTCGTCGCCGTCCACCGACCGCGCCTTGCCGGCCGCGTGCTCGACCGGGTCGTCCCCGATCTCCTCGTAGGAGGGCTCGACCACGTCGAACGGGATCGCGAGCTGCTGAAGGATCGTGCGCCGCTGCGGCGATCGGGAGGCGAGGACCAGCGGCGGGGCGGGCGAAGCGCTCACGCCCGCTTGCGCGCCTTCCAGATCGACTCGGACGGCCAGCGGCGGGCCCAGTCGCGCTCCGACTCTTCCCAGTAGGTCGAGGTTGCGTCACCCGCCGGCTGCGGCTCGATCAAGTCTTCGACGACGAGCCCGTTCGCCTGGAAGAGCCGGATCCACTCTCCGTACGGGAGTTGGTACTCGACCACTTCGCCGTCGTCGAACTCGTACAAGCTGAAGTACGCGCGGTGGAGCATCGGCTCGACGCGCTCCGTTTCGTCGTTTTGACACACCCAGGCAAACGCGCTGAGCATGCTGAAGGCGAGGAGCCCGCCGGGCCGCAGCAGCCGTGACGCCTCGGGGACGAGCTTGTAGGGATCGGCGAACGTAAACGCACCGTGGTCGCAGAAGACGACGTCGAAGGCCTGGTCCGGCAACGGCACGCTCTCGGCGGAAGCGTGGACGAGAGGGAAGTCGACGCCGGCCCCGGCCATCAACTCGCGCGCGTGCTCGAGCTGCCGCTCGGAGTTGTCGAGCCCTACTGGTCGGGCCCCCTGCTTGGCAAGCAGAATCGACCACTGGGCGGCGCCGCACCCCAGCTCGAGCACGTCCTTCCCGACCACTTGACCGAGGACGCCGAGCTCCGACTCGGGGATCTGCCAGATCCCCCAGCGGGGCTCCGCGCGACCGATGAACTCCTTGTGGCGCTCCTGGTACTCGTCGCTCAGCCGGTCCCAGTACGCCCGGTTGCGAAGCGCCTCCTCAGACGCTCTTTCGGGCAACCCAGATCTCCTCGGCCGGCCAACGCCGGGCCCAGTCCGCCGGCACGAAGTCGTAGTACTCGTGATCGACCACGGACTCGGACGCCAGGGGCTCGTGGAGCGCCTCGATCTCGAATCCGTTCTTACGGAGGACTCGAATCCAGGCGCCGTGCGTCAGGTGGTAGTTGACGCCCTCATCCTCCCCCGGCCACTCGATCCGCCCCTGTATGTCCGACTGTGGGCGCATGAGGCGCTCCTCGACCTTCCCTTCGTCCGGCGAGCAGAGGATCGAGAGTGTGGAGTTGCAGAGGAAGACCAGCCGCCCGCCGGGGCGGAGCAGGCGAGCCGCCTCGGCGATCCAGAGCTCGGGGTCGCACCAGATCGACGCGCCGTACTCGGAGACCGCGAGGTCGAAGCCCGTGTCCGGAAGTGGGACGTCCTCCGCGCTCGCCTCGACGAACTCCATGTCCAGGCCCGTTTCCTGCTGGAGACGCTTTGCGGTCTCGAGCTGAGCAGGCGTGACGTCGACGCCAGTGACCCTGGCGCCACGCTTCGCGAGCCACGCCCCGAAGTACGCGGTGCCGCAGCCGAGCTCGATCACGTCTTTGCCCTCGACCTCGCCGAGCGTGTCCAGGTCTGACTCCGCGCCCGAGAACATCCCCCAGTCGATCTCGTCTTTCGCCCAGGAGTGGCGGGCCTTCTGATCGGTGTACTCCGCGTTGGCCTTCGTCCAGACCTCGCGGTTCTTCAGTGCGTCCTCAGCGTGGCTCATCTGGAAACCACAAGCCAATCTCGCGCTCGGCCGACTCGGTGGAATCGGAGCCATGGACGAGGTTGTCCGGCATTGAGAGCGAGAGGTCGCCGCGGATCGTCCCCGGGCCGGCGTCGGCCGGATTGGTGGCGCCCATCGTCGTCCGGACCGTCTTGATCGCGCCCTCACCTTCGACGACGAGCGCGAGCGTCGGGCCCAAGGTGATGAAGTCGACGAGCTCACCGAAGAACGGCTTCTCGGTGTGCTCGGCGTAGTGCTCCTCTGCGAGCGAGCGATCGACGGTGAGCAGCCGCGCAGCGCGCAGCTGCAGTCCGCGGCGCTCGAGGCGCGCGACGATCTCGCCGGTCAGGGCGCGGCGAACCGCGTCCGGCTTCACGAGCACGAGTGTTCGCTCGGCGGCCATCGGCGGAAGAGACTATCCGCCGGGGCGCTCGCGCCGAGGCGCAGGCGGAAACTCGATCGTTGTCGGCGTTTCGACCTGCGTCTCGCAGTACGGGCAGACCTGCCACAGGGTCTCGAGTGGGGCCTTGCAGGTCACGCAGGCCTGGCGAAGCTTGGTCGTGCAGACCGGGCAGACGAGGAACGAGTCTTCGACGTGAGCGCGGCACACGGGGCAGTGGAGCTCGCGGCGTGCGAGCCGCTCCTCCATCGCCTTGATCTCGAGCTCTCGCTCCCGGACGTCTTCGAGATACTCCGGCGGGCGGAAGAGCATGTAGATCAGGGCGCCGACGAACGGGGGGACGAGTCCCAAGACCGTTGCCATCGCGACCAGCCACGGATCCTCGATCCGCCGGCGGGCGTCCTTGAAGACCCAGTACGCGACCGCCAGCCAGAAGACGACCACGAAGAAGATCGAGAGGTTGCGCGCAACGTCCCAGGCTCCGGATCCGAAAAAGTCCCGGAGGCTTCCGAAAAAGTCGTTCTCGTTTGCCCCGACGATCACCCGTTCACCTCACAGCAGCAACTGGCCTACGACGTAGCCGACCGCAAACGCGAGCCCGACGATCGTCAGCAAGACAGCGGCTGCGACCGCGAACACACTGAGCCGCTCAACGGGCTTCGTCATGGTGTGTCGTGTTCCTCCGCACGATAGAGGTCGGCGAGCAGGTACTGCGAGCCGGTCACCAGGATCAGACCGGTGGATTCTCTTGCCCGACCAAGAGCGGCGTACGGATCGGTCTCGGTCTCGACGCGCCGGAAGTGGTTTGCGGCCCTCGCGGCAAGCTCTCCCGCCGAGAGGGCTCGCGGGTTGCTGGACTGGGTCGCAACCAGGCGGTCGGCGAGTTCGGCGAGGTCGGCGAGCATGGCATCGACATCCTTGTCCGACAGGATCGAGGCGACGACGACCTCGACAGGCTCGTCGATTCGCTCGCTGAGCCAAGCGGTGCCGGCCGGGGTGTGTGCGCCGTCCCAGAGCTCGCGGCCTCGGCGCTCGAGACGTCCGGAGAGGGACACGATCGGGTTCCCGGCGATGCGATGGCCGAGAAACCTCTCCGCGGCTTCACGTGCGCCACCCGTCACGATCTCGGCGCGCTTCGGTATCAAGTTCGCATGATCGTTGTCCGATACGACAACTACTCTTGCTGCATGAGCTACAGCAAGCTTCTCCTCTGCGATCTCTTCCGGCGTGTCGCCGAGCACCTCGGTGTGCTCGAGCGAGACGTTGGTGAGCAGCACGACCTGGGCGTCGACCACATTCGTCGCGTCGAGCCTGCCGCCGAGGCCCGCCTCGATGACGGCGACGTCCACCTCTCGCTCCGCGAACTCGACGAGCGCCGCGGCTGTCAGGGCCTCGAACTGGGTCGCGCCGACTTCCTCCGCCTGCTCCTTGATCCGCACGACTGCGCGCTCGAAGTCGGCCTCGACGCCGTCCACCCAGATTCTTTCCGCCCAGCCGCTCACGTGCGGGGAGGTGTACGCACCCGCCCTCCTCCCCTCTGTTTGCAACAAAGCAGCGATCGTCCGCGTCGCAGTCGACTTGCCGTTCGTGCCGACAACGTGAATCGCGGGATACCTGCGCTCGGGGTGGCCGAGAGAGTCGAGCAGCGCGCGCATCCGACCGAGGCCGAACTCTTCCGGCCAAGGGCTCAGCGCGGCGACCCACTCCGTCGCCGGGCGGGCCCTAGCCGCCGAGAGCCTCGAGCTCACGGCGATACCGGTCGAGCTTGTCGCGCTCCGCCTCGACGACGTCTGCCGGCGCCCGCTCGGTGAACCGCTCGTTGCCGAGCATCCCCTCGGCGCGCGCGATCTCCTTCCGGAGCCGGTCGATCTCGGCGGTGGGGTCACCGTCGGCGGCTACCTGCCGGCG
>JBKJWJ010000306.1:0-6302 GCA_046716905.1 Gaiellaceae bacterium | reverse complement strand
TGTTCAGAATGGACATCGCGTTCGCGAAGGCGGCCTCGGAGAGTGAGAAGGAGGAAGCCTGCGTCTTGCTGACCGTGCTCGAGCGGGCGTTCGAGCTCGAGTAGACGACCAGCGTCGTGCCGGTCATGGTCAGGACGATCAGCATGCCCAGGGCCATGAGCAGGGCCACTCCGTCCTCACGTCTGATTTGCCGCAGAATGTTGTTCATGTCGATGCGCACGTAGGCGCCCTCTTAGCTTCGGCCTAAGCGTCCTCGGCCGGTCTCCCTCGAAGGAGGGAGTGCCCTACGGCCGGCTGGTGTTACGAAGAACCATGTCGGCGACGAGCTCCCAGTTGGAGCCGGCGACACCGGGCGGCTGGATGTTGATCGGAAGGTCGACCCGAAGCACGCCCAGGCTCGTAGAGCCCGGGGCGGTGTACGTGAAGACGGTGCCGGCTCTGACGAAATCCGCGATCCGAACGCCGGCGCGCCGGAGCTCGTAACGCCCCGCCGACACAAGTTGCGTGTCGTAGACGACGGCGATCTCCGTGCCGCCGGCTGTCGGACACTGGGCTGGCAGCGTCACAGTGATGGCGGCCGAGGTTCCGACCGGAGTGACCGCTTTTGCGCAATGGATTTCACGTCGCATCCTGTCGATCGCAACGCGGGCCTCCTGCTGGGCCTGAAAGCGCTTGTTCATCTGGATCTCCGAGTTCGTCGCCTGGACGAAAAGAACTGTCAGCCCGGTGAGCACGATGCCCAGGATCACGATCACCTGGAGCAGCTCGATCAGCGAGTAGCCGCGCTCGCACCTGGCGAGCGCCCAGCGCTTCTTCACCGTGATTTCGCGCGCACGACCGAGAGCGCGCGCCTCGCGGCGGCTTCGCTCTTATCGCCGATCTCCCACCGCGACTGGATCTGCCGGTCGACGCGGATCAGGATCGCGAGCGCCTCTGCGGCGTCAGACCAGCCGAAGCGGGCGCCCGTGACGATCCACTCGTGCTGGTAGAGCCAGTGGCGGACATTCGCGTTCGTCGGATTCGGGTGGTCACGGAGCCAGATCTCCAGGCGGCGGGCCCGGGCGGGAAGCGTCATCTCGTCGAGCGGCTCGGCCGGTGCGCCGGCAACGGCGAACTCGGGTGGGCGCGCGGCCTTCGGCTTCGGCTTCGGCTTCGCAGCCGGCTTCGGCTTCACGACAGGCTTCCGCTTGGCAGGCGCCTTCGGCTTCGGCTTAGCCGCGGGCTTGGGCTTCGCTTTCGGCTTCGCTGCGGGCGTCGGCTTCACAGCACGCCTGAGGAACTTGATCGCGGTGCCGCCGTAAGGGGAGGCATTCTCGGGACTGCCTTCCTGTGGGTAACGGCCGTTCTTCGACAGACCGAGCTGAATCGTGGGCATCCCGGTGTCGATGACACGGGTGCCGGCGGCAGGGGTCTGAGAGGCGACGTTGTTGGCCGGGTAGCCCCGGACGGATCCGCCCACCCGCCACGCGAAACCGGCCTCCTCGAGCGTGCCTTTCGCAAAGACGTAGGCCTGACCGCGGACATCCGGAACGGTGAGGAGCACCGGCGCTGCGACTTCCACCTTGTTGTCCGTTGGAGTGGCGTTGAACTGGCCCTCCGCTGCAAAGGAGATCGTCGCCGTGCCGAGGACAAGGATCGCCGTCAGCGCAACGACGCGTGGGAACAGAGAGGTAAGCCGGGCCGCCACGACTCTCTTGTTGTCGGCAGAACTCTCGGAGGACTTAAGACGCGGACTGGAGCGAGAACCGAATGACGCCTTCGGGCGTTTCGTCATCCTCGACCGGCGCCTCGACGACCTCGAAGATCATTTGCTCGACGACGGCGAACATCGGCGCCGTCACGCGAGCCGTCAGGAGAGGTGCCACAGCGTAGGGCTGCACCGACTCGTCCCCCTGCCAGGAGAACGCCGTTCCGGCGAAGGCGCGGAACCACTCCTCCTGCTGGGGATAGGTCCGCTCGGGTCCGGTCTGAAGATGAAGATGCGGGCCGGTCGAGTGACCGGTCGAGCCGACGAGGCCCACAGCCGTCCCCGCGATGAGCATTGCGCCCGCCTTGACAGCGGGCTCGAGGTACGAGAGGTGGCAGTACGTCCATTCGCGGCCTTCCAGCGTCTGGAGGACGAAGCCGATGCCGCAGTTTCCGGAGGGATGCGGCCACGCGTCGACCACGAAGCCGTCTCCCAGAGCGTAGAGCGGCGCTCCCATCGGGGCGGCGATGTCGGCGGCCGGGTAGTCATGGTGCTCCATGCCCACACTGATCACGGCCGGTCCGCCGCCGACCGGGAATGCATATCCCCCGGAGAACGTCGGCGTTCCGAGCAGCAGTCCGGCTTGCGGGGCCATGAACGCGGGAGCCGCGCCTGCCTTGGCGGCGTCGAGAGCTGCCTTCGCGTCGTCGAGAGCCTTCCGTCGTGATTCCACCGCTTCGTTCGCCGTGTGGACGCGGAGACCCGCCTGCACCGCGCGCCTCTCGAGCGTGAGCCGGGCCGTGAACAGCTTGGTGCGAGCCACTCTGTCGAGCAGCGAGCGCTCGATCCGGCCTGCGACCCGTGCGGCGCTGACTGCTCTCACGAGCTTCCGATTGGCGTTCGTGACTTCCTTGCGGGCACCGTCGAGCTCCACCTGGAGACGGTCGAGAGTGAAGGTGAGAACACCACCGCCGTTCCCGTACAGGGCGGCGAGCTCGACGACGTCAGCGACGTACCAGTCCGCATGGTTGTAGGCGAAGATGCCGCGCTCGATGTCGGTTCGGCCCCCTGCGGCCGCCAGGTAGCGCGCGGCCGAGAAGATCGCGTCCTCGGGGGCCCAGGGATCGGCGATTCCGTCTCCGTTCGCGTCCGTTCCCCAACGGAGCCAGGTCGTGGGCATGAACTGCATCCACCCGAGGGCGCCGGCCGAGCTCGGCCCCATGTTGCGCCCGAAGTTCGATTCGATCTTGTTGATCGACGCCAGCACCTGCCAGGGGATCCCGTAGGCCGCCCCGGCCCGGCGCCAGAGGCTCGAGAGCTGCGCGAACGTGAGCGTTCTCGGAGTGAGCGTCGAGACGGTCCAGCCGGGAGGCAGAAGCAGGGCTCCCTCGGCGTTCGGGACCTCGGCGCTCGGAAGCGAAGGCTGAGTCCCCATGATCGTGAAGAGGGGGCCTGAAGCCCCTGATGCGCTTGCCGCTCCGACGAGGGCGAACGCGAGAACGATGACGGCCGCAGTGTTCTTCACTACGTCGGCTCGGAGTGGGCGACGCGGAGCCCGGGAACCGTTTCGGCTACGGGAACCTCGGCCGTCCGCAAGGGCCCACCGGCGGGCGGCGGCTCCGGCTCCTCCGCCTCACGCACGTCCGCGACCTGCTGCTTGAGCGCTCGCTCCAGCTTGACGAGGAAGTCATGCCGGTTCGAGGAGGCGTTTGCGGCGATCTCGCGATCGATCTCTCCTCGGACGACGAGGTCGATGAGCGCCTTGCTGAACGTCTGCATATCGAAGTACTCGCCCTCGTCGATCGCGTCCTCGATCTCGTCGGGGCGCGCCTCGCGGATCAGGTCTGCGATCCGGGCGTTGTTGACCATCACCTCGACCGCCGCGACCCTGCCACCGCTCTGGCGCGGAATCAGCCGCTGGCTGATCACGCCGCGGAGGACGCCGGCGAGGATGGAGCGGATCATCGGCTGCTTGATGCCGGGGAAGAACTCAGTGAGCCGGCCGAGGGTCTCGGCCGCATCGATCGTGTGCATTGTCGAGAAGACGAGATGGCCCGACTCGGCCGCCTGGAGCGCTGTCTCGGCGGTCTCGGCATCGCGGAGCTCGCCGATGAGAATCACGTCGGGGTCCTGGCGGAGCGCACGGCGCAGCGCCTGGCCGAACGACTGCGTGTCGAGGCCGACCTCGCGCTGGTTGACGATGCATGCGATGTCCTCGTGCATGATCTCGATCGGGTCTTCGATCGTGACGATGTGCTGGCGGCGCGTCCGGTTGATGTGGTTCAGCATCGAGGCGAGAGTCGTGGTCTTGCCCGACCCGGTCGCGCCCGTGACGAGGATGAGCCCTCGGTGCTCCTCGGCGAGGCGGCGGACGCCGGCCGGCATCTTGAGGGTGTCGAAGCTCGGCACTTCCCTCGGGATAACTCGAAAGGCGAAGGAAATTGCGCCGCGTTGCATGAATCCGTTCACGCGGTACCGGGTGTGGTCGTTCGCCGTGTAGGCGATGTCGAGCTCCCCGGTCGCGCGGAAGTCGACTTGCTTCTGCGGGTTCACGGCGGTGACGGCGGCGAGGAGGGTCTCGAGATCCTGTGCTGTCAGCGGGTTGAAGCCCTCGAGCGGGAGCACCTGGCCGTCCTTGCGGACGTTCGGGGGCCGCCCGAGCTTCAGGTGGATGTCCGTGGCGCCGGTTTGCACGGCGTGCGTGAGGAGGAGGTCTAGGTCCATGCCGCGACCCGGCTTGCATCGGCAGCGGCGGAGCGTCGCTTTAGGACTCGGAGCCGCCGCGCGGCCGCCCCCCGCAAGTTCTTACGTGTTGCTTAACTCGTGCCGACGGCGCTCATCGCGCTGCGACAACAGGATAGGAATAGTGTCAACGACGACCCCGAGGTGATGACGATGACAGGACTCACGAGGCGCGGGAGGCTCGCAGCCGCCGCCGCGGCGTTCGCTCTCCTGCTCGTGCCGGCTGCCTGCGGAAGCGACGACGAGAGCGAGTCGCCCGGAGGCGGGACGACGACCGAGCAGACCACTACCTCCGAGGAGACCACCGAGACCGAGACGGAAGAGAGCGAGACGACCGAGACCGAGACCACGGAGGAAGGTGGGTGAGCCGTCTGCGGCTACTCGAGCGAGAGTCCGCGCCGCTGCCCTCCCGCCGGTGGTACCGCGATGACGGCAGCGCCTCCCCACTCACCCGTTCGCTCGCCACCGCACCGGACGTGATGGCGACTCTGATGCCGTTCCTCGGCGTCGTCTACGGCGAGACCTCGCTCGACCTGGCCACGAAGGAGCTCGTCATCCTCCGCGTCTCGCGACTGAACGGCTGTCGCTACTGCCTCGCAGCGCACCGGCCGGCGGCGCGGGACGCGGGCGTACCGGCTGAGCAGATCGAGGCGCTCTGCGACGAGCGCCCGCTCGACGAGCTGCCCGAGCGAGAGCGCGCGATCGTGGACTGGGCCGACCTCGTCACGCGGGCGCCGTCCGAGGTCACTGACGATCTGACCGCCCGTCTCCTCGACCATGTGCGCGAGGATCAGCTCGTCGAGCTGACGCTCGTCGCGGGCACGACGACGATGCTCAACCAGTACTGCACCGCGTTCGGCATCCCGCCGCCCTAGGACCTCGTGCGCGACGCCCTCGAGAACGCGATCGCCCAGGGCCGGATGGGCGAGCGGTTGTGGCTCTACGCCACCTACCACTGCAATCTCGCGTGCGTCTACTGCCTCACCGAGTCGCACCCGCGCATCGCCGACCGGCGCCGGCTCCCGGACGAGGCGATGGTGCGCGCGGCCCGCGAGGCAAGGGAGCTCGGGTTCACCTGCGTGGGGATCACCGGCGGCGAGCCGTTCATGCTGCCCTCGTTTCCCGAGACGGTCGCGGAGATCGCGTCGATCCTGCCGACCGTCGCGCTGACGAACGCGACGCTCCTCACCGACCGGGTGCTGGCACGCTTGGATCCGCTCGCCGGCGCCGACGTCGCACTGCAGATCTCACTCGATTCCGACTCCCCGGAGCGAAACGACGGGATGCGCGGGCCGGAGAACTTTGCCAAGGTCGTCGAAACGGTGCCGAAGCTCGTCGAGCGCGGCATCCGCGTGCGCATCGCAACCACGGTCGACGAACAGGATCCCGCCGAGCTCGAGGGCGTCTGCGTGCTGCACCGCGGCTGGGGCATCTCGGACGAGGATCACATTGTCCGCTCCGTCGTCAGCCGTGGCCGCGCCGACGTCGAGGGGATGGGCGTCGTCCCAGGCGAGCACGACATCCTGCCGGAGTTGACGCTGACCGCCGACGGCGCGTTCCTGCACCCGTTCGCGCCGACCGTGCGGCACGGCGACACCGACCTCGATCTGCTCGTGAGCCGCCAGGTCGCGCCGCTCGAGGTGCCGGCCTCCGCCTTCCTGCGCATCGTCTCCGACCAGCCCGTGGGCGCCGACGTCGTCCGCAACATCAGATGAGAGTGATCGGGGCGGCGCGGTCGCGGCGCACGGAGATCGTCATGGCGGGCCTGCGCGTCACGCTCGGGGCGTTGTTCCTCACCGTGTGGGTCTCGAACCTGGACAAGGGCCTGTACGAGCCGGATCGCTACGCCGCGCTGATCCGGTCGTACGCCGAG
>JBKJWJ010000305.1:0-4320 GCA_046716905.1 Gaiellaceae bacterium | reverse complement strand
GTTGGGCGACGAGACGTGGCAGGGCGTGCTCCGATGGCACGACGAGACGCTCCGTTCGCTGTTCGCCGAACACAAGGGTGAGGAGGTCGTCGCAACCGGCGACGGATTCTTCGTGGGATTCGACTCGCCCGATCAGGCCCTTGCGTGCGCCGTCGCGATCCAGCGGCGGCTCGCGGATCACCGGCGGACGGCGGGGTTCGCACCCAAGGTGCGCATCGGCGTGCATGCGTCAGGCGCGACGCAGGTCGGCAGGAACTTCTCGGGTAAAGGCGTGCACGAGGCGGCCCGGATCGCGGCGCTCGCCAACGGCGATCAGATTTTGTCGAGCCGGACGACGGCCGCCGATGGCAGGTTCCCCATCTCCAACGCCCAAACCGTGAAGCTGCGCGGGACGTCCGAGCCGGTCGACATCGTCTCGGTGGACTGGTCGTAGGCGGAGACGCTCCAGGCCGCGTGTGAGGGCGACAGAGCAATGGGAGGACCGCCTATCTCACCTTCGGCGATCTGGCGGCGATGGTGCCGGCGGATCAGGTGGATGAGTGGCGAGCCGTGCTCGTCAAGGCCAAGGCCACCGATGCCGCTCGGGACGCGGCCGACGACGCGGAGTAGCGCTCGGCCGGTCTCCGGCCTAACGGGAGAGCAGGAGGCGGCAGCCGGGTTCCCCAGGTAGCATCGGCGATCCATGCGGGAAGCTGCCCTCTTCGGGCTCATCGCGTCGAGTGCCCTCATCGCGGGCAGCGTCATCGGCGCGGTGGTGCAGGTGCCCAAGCGGTTGCTCGCGTTCATGCTGGCCTTCGCGTCGGGTGCCCTGATCACAGCGATGGCGTTCGAGCTCTACCACGGGGCGGTGGCGCGCTCCGATGTCGTGCGCGCAGGCATCGCATTCCTGTTGGGAGCCGCCGTGTTCATCGGTATCGACTCGTGGCTCGATCGCCGCGTCGCCGCCACGACGCCGACCGGCACCACGCCCAAGTTGGAAAGCGGCACGGCCGCGATCGGCGAGCCCACTCCGGCGTCGACGACCGGGGGACTCGCCGGCTTTGCGCTGCTCGCCGCCGTCACGCTCGACGGGGTACCGGAGAACCTGGCTCTCGGCATCTCCCTCGGGGAGGGCTATGGAAGTTTCGCTCTCTTGCTCGCGATCTTCGCCTCGAACTTTCCCGAGTCGCTCGTCGGCTCGGCGCAGATGTGCGCTTCGGGCCGCAGCCGCATGTTCTCGATCGTGACGTGGAGCCTCGCCGCCGCGCTCTTGTCCGCCTCGGTCGTACTGGGATCCGCAGCCTTCGGCGACGCGAGTGACGAGACGATCTCCGTGCCGCTCGCATTCGCTGGAGGTGCAGTGATCGCCTCTCTCGCCGACACGCTGATGCCCGAGGCGTACCGCGATGGAGGCCCGATGGTCGCTCTCGCGACGGTGGTCGGCTTCCTGCTCTCGTACGTGCTTTCGCCGATCTAGCCTCGCGCTTCGTGTGCGACCCGCGACACCTAGGGTAGAAGCCATGACGTACGGAACGTAGCTCTGGACCCCTGCAGTAGCAGGAAAGGGGATGGCATGGCACAGATCACGTTCGCGCTCAGGGAACATGGGACGAAAGAGATCCCGGACGATTTTCAGCCCACTCAGTACGGCGTGCAGTGGATGGACGACGTCGGCGACATGCATCTGGTTCCCTGGTCGGCTTTCACCGAGTTGCGTTGGACGCCTACGCAGCCAGAAACAGCCGTCATCTCGTCCTGACCTCGGTCACGTCGACGGAAGCGCGTTTCACCGACCAGACCTGGTTGGGGGCTCGGCCCCTTGACTACGCCGAAGAGTTCCGGCCACACGCGGCTATGCCCAGAGCGATCCGGAACGGCTCGAGACCGTCCCGCTGCGTCCGCGCGCCCTCCCCGAGCGCTGTGAAGTCGAACTCCCGCAGCCGATCATCGGAGCTAGACAGCTCGTTGAGGAGCCCCCAGAGGAGCCGCTTACCCTCGATGCCGAGGCTGAGCAGCTCGATCTCTTCAAGGCGCGCCACGGTGGAGCCCGAGCCGAGAACAGGCGTCAGGTGCTTGAGCCTCGTGAGAAATTCGGCTCCGAGCGCCCCAGCTTGTTTGACCGGGTTCGATTGGGCCCCGACCCGAGTCATCACACGCTCTAGTACGCGGCGATCCTCTTCTATCTCGCCGACCAGGTTCCCCAGATACTGTCCAAGGTCGGAGCCCCCGTGCGCTTCCCTGCAGCGCTTCGCGAGCTGGACGCCGGCCGCGGAGCCAGCGAGGTGGTCGTTCAGGTACGCGCTCAGGGCCGGGTCCGCGTCGAGAACGCGGGAGTCGGACCCTCCCTCTTCTGGTCCCTGGCTAGTGCGTTCCGCATCTCCGGGCTCCTGCACGTAGATCCCCTCCCAACCTCCGTCGGTCTTCCTGTCTCGGACAGCTCCTTGTTGCTCTGCTTATCTCGCTTGGCTGCCTAGCCTTTACCCGGCTCGGGGCGATTCATTCTGCTCCGGCGCCACATTCGGGAATCCGGGTGCCGCGTCTCGGGCTGGCGGGGAGAGCGCGCACGCCATTTCGGACCGCCGACACGGACGACCGCGGGACAGCCCGCGGTCGTCTGTGCCGAACGGCTGCTGATTACCAGCGGTGCCGCGATCCAGCGATCGCCATGCCGAGGAAGATGCCCACGATGAGACCGCCGGCCCCTGCAGACATCGTCGACCACGTTCCGGCATGTGCCGCAGCCTGGGTGGCCTGGGCACCTGCGAGCGTAGCCGCCTGCGTTGCTTGGCTTACCTCGAGGCCCTTCACTTCGTCCACCTCGCCGGTCATGCTGGTTGCAGGTGCGTCGGTCGATGCAGTGTCGGGCGGATCACTCTGCTCCCCAGACGTGCAAGCGCCGACCAGCACGACCAGCGTGACCACGACCCCGCGCGTCATCTTCTGATTCACGATCTCCCCCTTCCGCGTACTCGGTGGTCTGGTGCCCCGTTGCCCGCTCACGGCACAGGACGCCAGGCCGGGCGGCCCCAGGCACCCTCTCGTAGCAGCCGGAGACCTGTGCCGTCGGCATCCATGACGTAGAGGCCATCACGCGCAGAGCCTTTCACCCGGCCGGGGGGCGACGTGCAAACGTCCAACGGTCACCGAGACTTCGTCAGCTGGCTCGGCAACGGATTCGGCTAGCGGTACCAGCAGGTCGCGGGACAGGTCGACATGTTGTGGGTCCTCGACGTCGACGGGCAACGGCTCGTGATCGATGCCACCTACTCACCAGATACCACCAAGGCCGACCGCGCCCAGCTGGATGACATCGTGGAGTCGCTCCGATTCACCGATCACGCCGCATAGCAGCCGCGGCGAGGGGCGGTCGACCCCGTCTTCGGCCTAGCGATCCTTCGTGACGCTTGTCACCCGCGGCAATCGAAGAGCAGGAACTTCGTGAAGGCGACGTTCGACAGCGCCCATAGGCCACGCGCTGCGCGCACCTTGCCGATCGCGTTGGCCGGTGTGTGTCCGAGCTCGATCAGCGCTCGGCCGACGATCAGGCCCGAGCGGTTGAGGCCGGCGGCACAGTTCACCGCGACACGCTTCCCGTCGCGAACGTGGGCCGCGACCCGCACCCCGAGCGCGTGGACGGCATCCTTTTCATCGATCCAGGGCACGTCGTCGATCTGATGGAACGCGTACGGGAGCCCGTGAAGGCCGGCGCCTCGATCCCAGCCGCAGACGTCGACGAGCGCTTCGAACTCTCTCATTGTCGAAGACACGGACTTCTCCGCAGCGGCAACGGGACAAGGTCATTGAGCTCGTTCATCAGCCAGTGGTGCCCCGGCGTCGTGTCGACGTACCACAAGGGGTATCCCTCCCCACCCCAGCATCCCGAGACGACCCTTCAGCGGCCTCAGGCCTGATGCGGGAGCTGATCCCTCCGGACCGGAAGGCGATGATTGCGATGAGCGTGATCGCGAGAGCGCGGAAGCCTCGCTGACGTAGGGGTGGAACATCAGCGGCTCGAAGGCCAGAATCGGCCGCGATGGATACATGCACTGCCTGTGGCGCTCCTGTTCCCGAGGCCGCACGCTTCTGCCCGACGTGCGCCACGCCGGTAACGGCCGGTCCCGACCAGAGCGAACGAAAGCTCGTGACGGTCATCTTCGCCGACCTGGTCGGCTCGACCGAGCTCGGCGGCTCGCTGGACCCGGAGCGAACGAGGGCGATGCTCGATCGCTTCTACGACGCCATGGCCGCTGAGATCGAAACCGCCGGCGGGACCATCGAGAAGTTCGTCGGCGACGCCGTGATGGCGGTGTTCGGCGCCCCGGCATCGCTCGAGGATCACGC
>JBKJWJ010000304.1:0-5003 GCA_046716905.1 Gaiellaceae bacterium | reverse complement strand
TAGAGTCCAGCGAGGGAGATGGGGCTCTTCGGGTATCTCAACGGCTTTGGTGGCCGCGACATGGCGGTGGACCTGGGCACCGCGAACACGCTCGTCTACGTGCGTGGGCGGGGAATCGTGCTGAGCGGGCCGTCGGTCGTTGCGATCGACCAGCGGACCGGCGAGGTGCACGCCGTTGGGGTCGAAGCCAAACGCATGCTCGGCCGCACGCCGGGGACGATTTCCGCGATCCGCCCGCTCAAGGACGGCGTGATCGCCGACTTCGACGTCACCGAGCAGATGCTGCGGCACTTCATCCAGAAGGTTCACCAGCACCGCTTCGCGCACCCGCGCGTCGTCGTCTGCGTCCCGTCCGGGGTCACGGGCGTCGAGAAGCGCGCCGTCGAGGAGGCCACCCTGTCAGCGGGAGCCAGAGAAGCACACCTGATCGAGGAGCCGATGGCGGCGGCGATCGGCGCCGGCCTTCCCGTCTCCGAGCCGACCGGGAACATGATCGTGGACGTCGGCGGCGGGACGACCGAGGTCGCCGTCATCTCTCTGGGCGGAATCGTCGTCTCCCAGAGCCTCCGCGTCGGCGGTGACGAGATGGACGAGGCGATCATCAATCACACGAAGCGCGAGTACAAGCTGCTGATCGGCAACCAGACCGCCGAGGAGATCAAGCTCGAGATCGGATCCGCCTTCCGCATGAAGGAGGAAGTGCAGGCCGAGGTTCGCGGCCGCGACATGCTCACCGGTCTCCCGAAGACGGTGATCATGAGCTCGGACGAGGTGCGTCACGCTCTGGAAGAGCCCGTCAACCAGATCGTCGACGCAATCAAGTCGACCCTCGACAAGACGCCGCCCGAGCTCGCCGCGGACATCATGGACCGCGGGATCGTGCTCGCCGGAGGCGGCGCGCTCCTGAACGGCCTCGACGAGCGGCTCCGGCACGAGACCCAGATGCCGGTTCAGCTTGCCGAGTCACCGCTGACGTGCGTCGCGGTCGGCTCCGGCCGCAGCCTCGAGCTGATCGAGGTCATGCAGCGCACGAGCAAGAGCGCCCGTAGCCGTAACGGCTACCGGCGTTAACCGAAACGCTACGCGTCCTAGAGTGATGCACCAACACCGAGTCCCTAGACTGTTTTTCCGTGCCACGTAACCGCTCAATGCG
Organism: Gaiellaceae bacterium; assembly: GCA_046716905.1. GTDB lineage: Bacteria > Actinomycetota > Thermoleophilia > Gaiellales > Gaiellaceae > JACDAN01. Next base: position 3,850 of record JBKJWJ010000304.1, on the reverse strand, counting down.
GCTGGCGGCACTGGGCTCGACGGTTCAGCGAGCCGCCTCGCCGGCATATCCGTCGTCCAGAGGGTCGGGCGCGCTGCGCCGACGGCTGATCGCCGGCGTCCTCGTCGTGGTCTCCCTCGCCATGCTCACGATCTACTTCCGGGAGTCGGACGGCGGCCCAATGCACAGCGTCCAGGGGGGAGCGGCGACCGTCCTCCATCCCTTCCAGGTCGGCGCCGAGCGGGTCGCCCGGCCTTTCCGTGACGCCTACGGCTGGACTGCGGGACTCATTCACGCGCGTTCGGAGAACGAGCGGCTCAGGGACGATCTGCAGCTGCTCCGCCAGCAAGCGATCCAGAACACGACCGCGGCGCAGGAGAACGTCGAGCTCCGCCAGGCAGTGCGCTACCTCGCCGGCCCGACGTTCCCCCGCGACTACAAGCTCCTCGGCGCAAGTGTGATCTCCCACGCCCCGAACGAGTTCGAGCAGTCGCTCGTCATCTCGGCCGGCGGACGCGAAGGGATCACCGTCGGAGACCCGATCGTCTCGAGCAAGGGCTGGCTCGTCGGTCAGGTCACGAAGGTGACGACTCACAGCTCCGAGGTGACGCTCCTGACCGACAAGACGAGCGCAGTGACGGCCCTCGACGTAGCGACCAACACCATCGGCGTGCTGAAGATCGGTGAAGGCCCGGACAGCTCGTTCGTGCTCGATCGCGTACCCAAGGACAAGGTCGTACGCCGTGGAGACACGATCGTGACCGCAGGTCGCCGCTTCGGACGCTTGCCCTCGATCTTCCCTCGGGACATCCCGATCGGGTCGGTGAAGCACGTCGGCCAGACGGACATCGAGAATTTCCAGCAGGTGCAAGTCGATCCGCTCGTCGACTTCTCCTCGCTCCACTCCGTGTGGGTGCTCGTTCCGAAGGGTGGGGCGCCGCGCCTGCCGTGACCGCGGATGTCGTCAAGAGTGGAATCGCGTTCTTCGCCGCCGTCGTCGTCCAGGCGACAATCGTCTCCTCCGTCGCACCCGGGGGAGGAACGGCGGATCTCGTGCTCGTCACCCTCGCGGCGGTCGCGCTTCTTCGTGGCGCCGTGTTCGGCGCGGTCGCGGGCTTCTACGCCGGCTTCTTGCTCGACGCAGCAAACCTGGAGACGCTCGGCGTCAGCTCGCTGCTCCTGACGCTTGCCGGCTACTGGATCGGCCGCTACGGCGAGACAACCGGCCGCGAAGCCGGCCGACTCGGGCAGGGCCCGCACGGCCTCTCTGCGGCCTCGACGAGTCGCCGGCTGAGCGCCCACGCGCCGCTCGTCGCCATCGCCATCGTCACCGTCCTCTACGCGTTCGGCGGGCTCGCGCTGCACGCGATGCTCGGCGAGTCCGTTTCGGTCCAGACCGGAATGCGGGCGCTGCCTGCGCAGATCCTGCTGAACCTCCTCTTCACCGTCCCGATCTACGCCCTCATGCGCAAGCTCTTCGCGCCGGCCGGCCGGCCGTTGCAGGAGGTCGAGTTCTCATAGCCGTCAACCGCATGCCTCCTCGCACCCGCTTCATGCCGCGCGACCCGCGCGTGGAGGAGCCGTACCGCCTGACGCCGTCTATGGCGCTTCGTCTCGGCGTCCTCGGCGCGATCGTCCTGTTCGTCTTCGCGGTCCTCTTCTTCCGGCTCTGGGCCTTGCAAGTGCTCGCAGGTGACCGCTACCTCGCGGCCGCCCAGGACAACCAGCTTCGGACGGTTCGGCTGGAGGCTCCGCGCGGGCCGATCCTCGACCACAGGGGACGGCTCCTCGTCTCGAACCGGATCGGCACGGCCGCGCAGGTGTGGACGGCGTACATGCCCCGCCGGGGCCGGGCGCGGATGCTGCGCCGCCTGTCCGCGATCCTCGAGGTACCGGTTGCCGAGCTCCAGGACCGCCTCCAGAAGCACCGCGGCGACCCACTCACGCCCGTGACTCTCAAGGAGGACGTGTCGCGGGACGAGGTCTTCTACCTGCTCGAGCACCGGCGGGAGTTCCCCGGCCTCGAGCTGAACGACGTCCACCTCCGGGACTACCGGTACGGCACGCTCGCCCCCCAGCTCCTGGGGCATGTCGGCGAGGTGACGGAGAGGCAGCTCAAGGGCGGCCGGCACAAGCACGGGGACACGGTCGGCCAGGCCGGCATCGAGTTCTCGTACGACCGATACCTCCGCGGCACCGCCGGGCTCGCCGAGCTCCGCGTGGACTCACTCGGGCGGCCGCGGAGCAAGCCGCTGAAGAGTGAGGCGCCGGAGCCGGGACTCGCGCTGCGCACGACGCTCGACGCCAAGCTCCAACGTGCGGCCGAGAACGCGCTCGTCTACGGAATCGAGGTCGCCCGCGAGAACGACAGCTGGGCCGCGAACGCCGGCGCAGCGGTTGCGATCGACCCGCGCACGGGCGCGATTCGCGCGATGGCCTCGTACCCGACGTTCGATCCGCGGGTCTACGTCGGCAAGCCGAACCCCGGCAAGCTTCGTCCGCTGATCGACCAGAAGGCGGCCGAGGCCCAGGACTTCCCGGGACTCAACCGCGCGACGTCCGGCCTCTATCCACCAGGCTCGACGTTCAAGCCGGTGACCGCGCTCGCCGCCCTGCGTGAGCATCTCGTCGGCCCCTACGAGCCGCTGTCGTGTACCGGGCAGATGACGATCCACGGCACGACGTTCAAGAACTGGAACCCCTACGTGAACGAGGGGATGGATCTGCCCACAGCCCTCGCCGCCTCTTGCGACACCTATTTCTACCAACTGGGTCTCGAGTTCTACGGCCTCCCCCCCGAGTACGGAAGCCCGCTCCAGAAGTGGGCCGCCGCCTTCGGCTTCGGGCGCTCCTCCGGGTTCGACGTCGGCGGTGAGGCCACGGGTCTCCTCCCGACTCCGGAATGGAGGCGGAAGACGTTCACGAAGGAGCGCTATCCGAATTCGTGGGAGATCGACCGCCTGTGGAAGTCGGGCGACTCGGTCCAGCTCGCGATCGGCCAGAAGGACCTGCTCGTCACCCCGCTCCAGATGGCGCGCTTCTACGCGCTGCTCGCAAACGGCGGAAAGCTCGTCACGCCCCATGTCGTCTCGAGCGTGGAGCAGCCAGGCGCGGCTGGAGCGGTCAAGGCCGTCTTCTCTCCCGCGCCCAAGGACCTGAACGTGGACCCGGCAGAGCTGAACGTGATCGCGGACGGGCTCTACCGCGCCACGCACGCGTCATACGGCACGTCTGCCAGCGTCTTCGGCGGCTTTTCGATTCCGATCGCCGGCAAGACCGGCACGGCGGAAAAGGCCGTCGACCTCGACGGGGACGGCTACAGCACGATGGTCGACCAGTCGTGGTGGTGCGGCTACGGGCCGACAGACAAGCCTGAACTGGTCGTTTGCGTCGTGATCGAGAACGGCGGCCACGGCAGCACAGCAGCGGCGCCGGCGGCGCTGAAGATCTTCGAGCGCCACTTCGGCCGCGAAGCTGCGGCGCCGACAATCGTGGAGACGGACTGATGGCCGACTACGCGGCATCGGCACCGTCCCGGCCCCGGGGACGCCACCCGAGGGCGGACACGGCCCGCGCCGTCTCCTTCCTGCGGCGCCTCGACTGGATCATGCTCGCGGCGGTCGGCGGGCTCGTCGCGTTCGGCCTATGGGCGCTCGACGGGGTTACCGGACAGGATGTGCCCGGCGATCCGGACTACTACGTGGTCCGGCAGGCGATCTTCGCCCTCATCGGCGCCCTCGGGTTCGTCGGAGCCTTGTTCGTCGACCCGTCGTTCCTCCGGAGGTATCGCAAGGCGGTCTACGCCGTCTTGCTCGGGATGCTCGTCGTCGTGATGGCGGTCGGGACCGAGGTGCGGGGCTCGACCCGCTGG
>JBKJWJ010000303.1:0-4537 GCA_046716905.1 Gaiellaceae bacterium | reverse complement strand
GCACTGTGCCCTCCGGCCGCGCACACCCAGCGCCGCCCCAGTGAACGAGAAGATGGCCGGACGGTACGCGTACACTGAGGTCATGCCGATCTACGAGTACGTGTGCATGCAGTGCGAGTCCCACTTCGAGGAGCTCGTCCGGAACGGCGCGAAGCCCGACTGCCCCGAGTGCGGGACGGGCGACGTCCGCAAGCAGCTCTCGGTCTTCTCGGCTCAAGGAAGCTCGACCCAGACGAGCATCGGAACCGCGCCCGCACCCCGCAGCGGCGGTTGCTGCGGCGGTTCCTGCGGCTGCGGCTGACGCACTCACGAGCCGTCCTGCCCTCGTCGTAGACTCGTCGACCATGGAAGCCCTCGCGGCTTACGCGGAGCAGGTCTCGGTCTGCACTCGCTGTCGCCTCGCCCAGGGGCGCACGCAGGTCGTCTTCGGCGCAGGAGACCCGGCTGCCGACCTGATGTTCGTCGGGGAGGCTCCCGGCTTCCACGAGGACAAGCAGGGGATCCCGTTCGTCGGCCAGGCGGGCAAGCTGCTCGAAAAGCTGCTTGCGGGGATCGGGCTCCAGCGCTCGGAGGTCTACATCGCCAACGTTCTCAAGTGCCGTCCGCCCGGGAATCGCGATCCGCAGCCGGACGAGATCGAGTCCTGCGAGCCTCACCTCTTCCGGCAGATCGAGCTGATCCAACCGCGCGTGGTCGCGACCCTCGGGAACTTCGCGACGAAGCTCCTGTCGGGGAAACCGACCGGTATCACCCGCGTCCACGGGCAGGAGGAGGAAGTCGTGCTCGGCGGCAACCGCGTGCTGCTCTACCCGCTCTATCACCCCGCGGCTGCGCTCTACACGCCGGCGATGCTCAACATCCTCCAGGAGGACTTTCGTCGGCTCCCGGAGCTCATGGGCCGCTCGGCGGTGCCTGAGCCCGAACCTGAGCCGGTCCTGGCGATGCCGCAGCCGGCCGTCCAACTCGGGCTCTTCTAGACCGGGCCGACCAGGCCGAGAGGACGATCCCGGCCAGGAACACGAAAGGTGCGGCTCCGGGCTGGACGCCGTCGTCGCGCCACAGCCTCCAGATTTCTTGACCGACGACGATCGAGGTCGGTGCAAGCACGCCGAGGGCCACGATCGACAGGTCAGCCGGGACAGAGCGACGGCGGGCGAGTACTGCGATCCCCATGGCGACCGGCAAGAGCCAGAACAGCGAGAACCAGGGCTCGCGTACCGACAGTGAGTCCGCGTAGGCCGACGACACGACTGCGGATCGGTCGGCTGGAAGGAGATAGCCGACGAGCAGCAGCATGGCACCGAGCAACGGCAGAAAGGGAGTCAGCGCAGGCCGGCTCGAGCGTATCCACGCGATTCCGGCGGAAAGTGCTCCGGTCGCACCGGCACCGGCCGAAAGCCATGCACCCGCCCTCACGTCGATGGAGATCGTGCCTCCTGCCGCGCCACCGCCCCTGGTCTTCAGGAAGAGCAGCGCGAGGAGGCCGGCGACTCCGCCGAGCAGCACCCAACCGTCGCCCCACCTCCTCGCGGCCGCAATGAGAGCGAGGGTGAAGGCGAGAAACGCAGCCGTCGCGAGTCCGCCGCCGTAGGACGTGACGAGCCGGCCGATCTCGAGGCGGTCTGGGTTCGCTCCCTCGGTCTCAGGATCCGCCCGGAGGACGAAGTCTGCGCCGCTCGGCTCCACCCGAATCTCGTTACACGAGACGGTCGCGAACGGAAGGGTGAACGCCGCCAGCGCTACGGCGAAGGAGATCGACGGGAACTGCCGCACGCCCTAGCTTTACCCTCATGGCGTGGAGATGGAGTCCTCGTCACCCGAGGAGACCGAGGCGGTCGGCGCTCGCATCGCCGAGAGGCTCCGACCGGATGACGTGGTCACGCTCTCCGGCGAACTCGGCTCTGGCAAGACGACCTTCGTCCGCGGCGCCTGCCGGGCGCTCGGAGTCGAGGGGCCGGTGACGAGCCCGACGTACACGATCGGGCATCGGTACAAGGGCCGAATCGACGTGTCCCACCTGGATCTCTATCGGTTCGACGGCGTCTCGCCCGCGGAGTGGGGCGACCTCGAGCCGTACTTCGAGGGCGCCGTCTGCTTCGTCGAATGGCCGGAGGCCGGAGCCGACGTGCTTCCCCCGCTGCGCCTTACGGTCGACCTCGCCCATGCCGGCGAGAACGTCCGGACGATCACGGTGACGGAATGCTGATCCTCGCGTTCGACACCGCCACCGGCTCCGCGACGAGCGCCCTCGTCTGGGACGGGGAGGTCCTCGGCGAGCAGACCTCCCGAGCGCTTACCGTTCTCGAGGATCTGGACTCGCTGCTTCGCCGCGGCGGCGTCCGTGACTCGCAGGTCGAGGGGATCGCCGTCGGAATCGGGCCGGGAAGCTTCACGGGGCTGCGCATGGGGCTGATCACCGCTCGCACGCTCGCCTTCGCGTGGGGGACCGGCCTTGCCGGAGTCTCGACGCTCGACGCGCTTGCGGCTGGCGCCCCGGACGCGATTCCTGTCATCGACGCGCGGCGCCGGGAAGTCTTCGCGCTCGTAGACGGACGCCCGTCCGTGCTCGCTCCCGCAGACCTTCCAGTGGTGGCGGGCCGGTCGTACGTGGGTGACGGCGCCGTCCGGTATCGCGAGGAGCTCGAAGCGCGCGGAGGGGAGGTTCCACGAGACGACAGCGAGCTCCATCTCCCTCGGGCCCGGTTCCATGCGCAGCTCGCGGGGGACTTCGATGCACCTGAGCTCGTCGAGCCGATGTACCTTCGTATCCCGGACGTGGACCGAGCACGGACGTGAGCATCGACCTTCGCTCCCTCACCCTGGCCGACCTCGCCGCCATCGAGCGGATCGAACGCCTTGCCTACCCGACGCCCTGGTCACGCTCGATGTTCGCCGGCGAGATCGCCAAGCAGTCGTCGATCTGTGTCGGTGCAGTAGACCGTGAGGACGAAGGGCGGCTCGTCGGCTACATGATCATCTCTCGCTACGCCGACGCCTGGCATGTCATGAACATCGCCGTGGACGACGACTACCGACGCCGCGGGATCGCGACACAGCTCCTGACCCGGCTCTTCGAGGTCACGGCGAGCGACGACAGACGGGGGTACACGCTCGAGGTGCGTGTCTCCAACGGAGAGGCGATCAAGCTCTACGAAGGCCTCGGCTTCATCGCTCGCGGGATCAGGAGCGGCTACTACACCGATAACCGTGAAGACGCACTGATCATGTGGAAGGACCCGCTCCGCGAACGCGCCTCGGCATGATCCTCGGCATAGAGACGTCCTGCGACGAGACGGCTGTCGCGCTCGTCACGGACGACGGCCGTGTCCTCTCGAACGTCGTCTCCTCCCAGGCCGAGCTGCACTCCCGCTATGGCGGCGTCGTCCCGGAAGTCGCGTCTCGCCATCACCTCGAACTGCTGCTCCCGGCCGTCCGGCAAGCCCTTGCGGAGGCCGACGCGAAGCTCGCAGACGTGGATCGCGTCGCTGTCACTCAGGGACCCGGCCTGGTGGGAGCCCTGCTCATCGGGGTGTCGGCCGCTAAGGCGCTGGCCTGGGCGTGTCGGCTCCCCCTCGTTCCGGTCAACCATCTGCACGGCCATGTCGCTTCCCTCTTCCTGGCTGTGGACGGAGTGTCAGACACTGGACATGTCCAGCCTCCGTTTCTCTGCCTGCTTGCGAGCGGAGGCCACACGCTGCTCCTCGACGTCCGCGACCACTCGACGTTCGAAGTGCTCGGCACGACGATCGACGACGCGGCGGGGGAGGCGTTCGACAAGGGCGCCCGGATGCTCGGCCTCGGCTACCCGGGTGGGGTCGAGATCGACCGGCTCGCGCGGAACGGCGATCCCGAGGCGTTCTCGTTCCCGGTCGCACGAGTCCCCGGCCTCGATTTCTCGTTCTCCGGGCTGAAGACCGCGCTGCTCTACGTAGTGCGCGATCTCGGCGAAGCGGAGACCGCGCGGCGGCGTTCGGATCTCGCCGCCTCGTATCAGCGCGCCATCGTCCGGGCGCTCGTGGAGCGGACCCATGCGGCCGCCGGGTCGATCGGAGCGCAGCAGATCGCCGTGGTCGGCGGGGTTGCGGCGAACTCGGAGCTGCGGGACTCACTCGCCGACGCAGCCCTCGCCCCTCTGGCTCTCTGCACGGACAACGCCGCGATGATCGCGTCGGCGGCTCGGTTCGTCGACCCGATTCCCTATCCTCGCTACCTTGCGCTGGACGCCTTCGCTTGAACGTCGGATAGCCCGGTTCGGGCTGCTCGGCATCGTGGCACTCGCGGCGGCCGTCGTCTCGGTCGCCGCCGCGACCGGCAACGAGTCGCAAGCCCGGAGATCAGAGCCCGTGTCGTGGCGCGGCCTTGTCGGTGGCCCCCGGCCGGAGGTGCCGGTTGGCCAACGGATGATCGTGGTGCTCCGGACGCCGTCGCTTGCCGCTCGCGTCGCGGCCGCCGGCCGCCCCGCCCCCCCACCCGCACACCCTCGGTGGTTCACGAACGCCCTCGCCGCCCACCCGCAGCAGAACCCGCGCCTCAGCAA
>JBKJWJ010000302.1:0-3928 GCA_046716905.1 Gaiellaceae bacterium | reverse complement strand
TGCAGTCGACGTATGACCAGGGGATCAAGAACATCACGATCCCGACTGCGACGTCCTCGACGTACTGCATCCAGAGCGCCGTCGGCGGCAAGACCTGGAACAAGAGCGGCCCGGCCTCCGACCTGGCTACCGGCGCCTGCTAGTTCAGAGCAACTCAGCATGACGGAAAGGGCGCCGAAAGGCGCCCTTTTTCTTTTTCAAGACGCACGCTCGGCCCGCCGATAGACCCAGTGTGGTTGCGGCGCCCACCTCCTTGCCTGCTCGCGCGCTCCTGCGCGGCCGCGCGGCTGCCCGTGTGGACGCGGCGGCCTTGCATCTCCTCGCAGGCCTGATCGGGATCTCGCTCGTGGCCCGGCTGGTGGCGGGCTGGTTCCGGTCGACGCCGAACTACTTCCCGGACGAGTACCTGTACGCAGAGCTCGCCCGGTCGCTCATCGAGTCAGGTCGCCCGTCCGTTCGCGGTATCGAGATCGGCTTCCCGTCGCTCCTCCAACCTCTCCTGACCGCGCCGACCTGGCTGGCGAGCGACGTCGTCGTGTCGTACCGCCTGACGCAGGCCCTCGGCGCGCTCGCGATGTCACTGGTTGCCGTTCCCGTCTTCGCCCTCGGACGGAGGCTCGGCTTGGGTCGGCCCCTGGCGCTCGCCGCCGCCGCCCTTTCGCTGGCCGTGCCGGACCTGATGTTCGCCTCGTGGGTCATGGCGGAGCCGTTCGCCTACCCGCTCTTCGTCGCCACGGTGCTGGCGGGTACCGCGATGCTCGCTGAGCCGAGCAGACGCCGCGGCCTCATCTTCGTGGCGCTGGTCGCCCTCGCCGCATTCGCGCGGGCGCAGTTCGCGATCCTCCCGATCTGCTTCATCGCCTCGGTCTTCCTCGTCGGTCTCCGGGAGCGGCGCCTACGGACCGTTCTCCGGGAGCAGGCGCTGCCGCTCGGCGTCTTTGCCGGAGCGGGTCTTGCCGTCGCGCTCGTCGGAGTCGGCCGGGTTCTTGGCCTGTACCGGAGTGCCCTCGACGGGCGCGCCGATCCTGTCGAGCTGATCGAGCGCATCGGCGTGAACGCTCTCGTCCTCGCGTACGCGTCCGGGTGGATCCTCGTGCCGGGTGCGCTGCTCGGGCTCGCACTCGTCCTGGGCAGCCCGCGTTCGCGAGCCGAGCTCGCGTTCGGCGCGCTCTTCCTGACGACCGCGGTCGCCCTGCTGTTGGAGGCCGGTGTCGCGGGTGCGGTGGAGAGTGCCCAGGAGCGCTACGTCTTCTACGTCCTTCCGCTCGTGGCCGTGGCCTTCTGCATCTACGCGGCGCGGGGTTGGCCGGCCCGGACGCCTCTCGCCCTTGTCACATCGCTCTTGATCGCCGCTTCTGCGCAGGTGCCCCTCGCCGGACTGACTGCCGCCGAAGGCAAGGCGCAGTCGCCGTTCCTGCTTGCTGCCTTCAGGCTCGAGGAGGCTCTCGGCAGCCCCGGGACGGGCTCGCTCGCGCTCGCCGCCGCGGCAGCCATCCTCGGGATCGCTGCAATCGTCCTCTCGGCGCGACCTGCGCTCGCCACGTCGATCGTGCTGGGCCTGGCGCTCGCCGCCTCGGTCGCGGCATCCGTCGGCGCCGTCGCCTTCGACAACCGGAACTCGGCTTCCGTTCGCGCGGCGTTCCTTCCCGCCGAGCGGTCGTGGATCGACCGTGCCGGCTTCGACGACGTCACGCTCGTGCGCGGCGCCGACGGCATCCGCACGGAGGCGCTCGAGCAGCTCTTCTGGAACCGCTCGGTCGACCGGGTCGTGCTTCTGCCCGGAGCCGAGGAGGTCGACCACTTCCAGTCGTCCGCGCTCACCCTCGGAAGCGAGGGAAGCCTCCGCGCCGAAGGACGTCCTCTCACCGGACCGGTGCTCGTCGACGGGTACGGAGGGACGATCGTGCTCTCCGACGCTCAGCGGGTCGCTTCGTCCCAGTCCTACACCCTTTGGCGGCCCAACGGCCAGGCCCGCCTCACGCTCTACCTCGCCGGCCGCTATAGCGACGGCTGGCTGGCAGGGATCGGCCGCATGTACCTCTGGCCGGATCAACGCGGTGGGACGATCGCGCGCCGCGTGAGCTTGACCCTGACCGCGCCTGTCGGCGCGGAGGGGATGGTCATTCGCTTTCAGGAGCCCGGGAAGCGCCGCAGAGAAGTGGCCCTCCTTCCCGGTCGGCCCGAGACAGTCGTCTTCAACGTGTGCTCGCGGGGCCCCTGGCACGTCACCTACGTCTCGAGCGTCCGGGGGTTCGTCGACACCCGCGTCGTCAGCGCACGGGCGAGCGAGCCCCGACTCGGCTCCACGTCGTGCACGGCCGATTCGCTGCGCACGCCGCCCGCGTTGCCGGTGGAAACCGCATGAGCGTCCAGACTCTCGCGCGGCCGGCCAACCGTTCTCCGCGGCCGGCGGTCGACCCTCCGCTCGGCCTCGGCCACTCGCGACGCTGGCCGCTCGCGCTCGTGGCGCTCTTCTGCGTGGCGACCATCTATCACTGGCTCCAGTCACGCGGCCATGTGACACCCGCAGTCTTCACGGACGAGCTGATGTTCTCGGAGCTCGCCCGCAGCGTGGCAGAGGGCAACGGCCTCACGATCCGTGGCCGCGACTTCTTCTTCCCGGCCGTCGTCCCGGTCCTGCTCCAGGCTCCTGCGTGGCTCTTGGGCGGAGCCTCTGCCTACGCAGTCGCGAAGACGCTGAACGCCGTCTTGATGTGCCTCGCCGTCTTCCCCGCCTGGGGGCTTGCGCGGCTCGTTCTGCGCCCGGGCCATGCGTTCTGCGTTGCCGTCGCGACGGTCGCGGGCGGCGCCATGCTCTACCACTCGTACCTGACCTCTGAGGCGGTCGCCTACCCGATCTACCTCCTGGCCGTGGCCGTCTGTGTCCGCGCTCTGGCTGAGCCGTCGCATCGCTGGGACATCGCAGTCGTGCTCGCGCTGGTGCTCGCCGTGCTCACGCGGGCGCAGTTCGTCGCCCTTCCGATCGCGTTCCTGGTCGCCGTATTCGTTCTAGGACGGCCGTTGCGCCGCCATGCTGTCGCGCTTGTCGCGCTCGGCACTCTCGCCGTGGGCGCGGCCGTGCAGGGCGTGTCCGGCCTGGGGTTCTATGCAGGGGCGGGCCAGCTCGACTACTCGGTCGTCGAAACCCTGCACTGGGCCGGATGGACGGCCGGGCTGCTCCCGTTTGCCGCGGGAATGCTCGTCGTCCCGGGCGCGCTGATGGGGCTCGGATACGCCGCCACGAAGGCGCGCAGCCGGGCAGAAGGAGCGTTTGGCGTCATGGCGCTCCTGCTGCTCGTCGCCGGACCATTGCAGGCAGGGCTGATCGCCTCCGGCGAGGCTGACCGGCCGCTGGAGCGCTACGCCTTTTACGCCGTTCCTCTCCTCTTCGTCTCGTTCTTCCTCTACGTCGAGCGAGGGGCGCCCCGGCGGATGATCTACGCCGCCGTCGCTCTCGCCGTCGGCGGTCTCACCCTCGCGGTGCCTCTGGCCTCGCTCGCGGTGGATCCATTCTCCTTCGACTCCACGACGCTCTCCGCAGTGGCCGATCTCGGCCGCCACCTGGCGCTCGGAGATGCGGTAGCGCTGTTTGTAACCGGCGGCCTCGCCGCTGCGCTGCTGGCGGCGGCTCTCCCGCTCAGGCGGTTCGCCGTTCCGGTCGCGGCGCTCTCCATCATGCTGGCCTTCGCCGGCGGCGCCGCCGGGTACTCGGGCGACGGTCGCATGACGCGGCGGGCGCTCGACTCCCTCACGGCCGTGAATCCCGACTGGCTCGATCGACTCGGCCTACCGGACGCGGATGTTCTGATCCTTCCGGGCAGCTCGCTCCACGCGGGCTGGAACCTCGAGGCGTGGAACCGAAACGTGGGCCGCACACTCCACCTGGACGCCGTCCACGTGGATCCCCTTCCGTACACCGAGGTGGGGC
>JBKJWJ010000301.1:0-2758 GCA_046716905.1 Gaiellaceae bacterium | reverse complement strand
GTTGAGGCTGCGGGTGACGAAACAGGCGTCTGGTTCTACGGCGTCAGAGGCACGCTGCCGCCCCGCGAGCCGATCGACCGGTCGCCGCGGATTGCAGTTCTCACCGCTGCCCTGAACCAGGACGTCTGGGTGTTGCGGAATCTCGGCTTTACAGCCGATCCGATCGCCACAGGCATGACCAGCGCACTCGACAACCCGAGCGCGCCGAATCCACTGGACGGCTACGACGTCGTGTTCAACACGGCGGGTTGGCCGACCGGAGCAACCGCCCGATCCCGGCTGACCGCGTTCTTCGCGGGCAGCGGCGGCTACCTCGGCGCCCTCACGAACGGGGCGAGCTTCCTGACCGCAGGCGGCCAGGTCACCGGCCTCACCGCTTTGAACCGCGGCGGCAGCGGCCGGAGCGGCATCATCAACTGGAACAACTCTGCGTCGGGCACCAGCTCGATCACGGGGGCCTACCGGACACAGGACACGGCGATCATGGACCCGCCAACCTGGTTCACGAGTGTTCCCTCGACGATGACCGTTGACGGGAGCCTGCCGCTCACGGGCTTCTTCCTGAGCGGGCTGTGGCTCCTCGACGCCCAGTCGGCGTCAGCGCCAGGCTCGGCGGTGATCGCGCACGGGACGAATACGGCCGGTACGGCCCGGATCACCTCGTTCGCGATGAACCCGCTCTACCGGGCTGACCCGGAGCGCGAGTGGCCGATGCTGGCGTCGGCCGCCCTCTGGGTCGACCAGTAGAGAGGACGGAGGGGCGGGCCCCGGCCCGCCCCTCTTCGTTCGTGTGAGCGGCGCGTGAGGGCCGTGTGAGCGCCGCCGCCGATCCTGCGGGCAATCCCCGAAGGAGGTCGACATGACCAAGAAGCTCCTGCTCCTCGCATCCCTGATCGGCTCGCTGCTGGTCGTCTCCCCGGTGACCGCAGCCGACGAAGGCCCCGACTGCGCGTCCCTGGACGACATCGCGGCTGTCGAAGCCGAATGCGAAGGGCGCATCCCGCAAGGCTGGGCCGTGGGGCAGCGGCGCGAAGACGACCGGCCCCGTAACTGCCGACTGCACAACGAGGTGATCTTCTGGACGGCGAACGACTGGGTGCTGCTGGCCCGGGAGCTCGCCGCCCGCCAGGGCGACTGCTCCCACTACTACGTCTCGATCCCGCCGACGGCGAACGACAAAAAGGTTCTTCGGTTCCTCCAGGACGACATCATCCGCGCCCACGGCCCGCGTTTCCGGCCGGTCGCTGAGATGACGCTCGGCGCACCGACCGGCTGGGCCAACTCCTGGGTGACGGGAGTGCCGGGCCGGACCTGGTTCGACGCCGGGGTCGAGTTCCGGCGGCGGATGGTCGCGGCCGGCTACGACTTCAGCCGGGGTGAGACCTGGCTCCTGAACGAGGCCGATCGCAGCACACGCCGTGACGAGCTCCCGTACACGAGGCAGGCGATCCTGGACGTCGTCCGCGGCCTCGCGCTCGGCGACGGAACCGGGCCGGTCGTCCCCGGGATCGTCGAGCTCGGCATCCAGCACAGCCATCAGACGATGCCAAACCTGACCGGCTTCAAGGCCGAGATGAAGAGCCTCGTCGCCGACGGCCGCTTCTGGGAGAGCCTCGAGCCCTACGTCGTGTACTTCGCACGCGAGGCGTATGCGGACGCCCGCCGCTGGGGCGTCGCAGGGAGCTCGCGCCACGAGCGCACCGAGCACCTGAACGACTACTTCCAGCACCTGATGAACCTGGCCGAGGACGGGCCCGCCGAGGCGGAGCCGGCGCGCCGCTTCCTCCGCCGGACGTTCCTCCCGCTTGCAAACGCGACCTGGCCGGCACGCGCCCCGGAATCGATCCCGCTTTCGGTGACTTGCCCCGTCGTCTACATCTGCGGGCACGGGTCGACGATGATGCCGCTCGAGGACATGCTCTCCTTCGTCTCGGAGGAGGTCTACGCGATCCGGCATTACGCGGGCAGCCACCCGGGCACGGGGCCGGCCGGCCGGCTGGGATTCTCCTGGCAGCCGACGAACAACTTCAGCCTCCAGCCGGCCACCTGGGAGTCCGCGAAGCGGGCAATCGCCGCTCGGATCGCCGAGGCCGTTCGCGACGCGTACGACACCGGCGGCGGCTCGCCGGTCGGAGCCTGCGGCAAAGGGACCGGGGAGCACTGGTGCGACGGTGCCGAAGTCCCGGACGCGTTCTTCACGGACGCCTGGGCCGAAATCGCCCGCTGGGACTGAGGCGGGAAGACGGGAAGGGCGGGCGGCCCCGCCCCTCCCGTCCGCTCCCGTACAGCGTGGTCGAGTAGCGATTTCGCAACGAAGATCGGGCGCCTCAGCGGCCAGGCGTCCCTCGGCGGGTGCGCGAGCCCGAGATCCGTCTCCCGCTCATGTGCCACTCATCAGGGACTCACTCGAGTCTCATTTTCTGGGCGTAAGAACTCCTTCAGACAGCCCGTACCCGGGCCACTTCGAGAGGGAGATTCTCGTGACCACAGTGACCACCAGAAAGAATGAGATCGTCGCCGCTTTCGGCCTCGTCGTCGCAGTCCTCGCGGTGGCAGCCTGCGGAGGAGACGGCAAGAGCACCGGCGATGGGAGCGCCAAGCCTGCAGAGGCGACGACCACGCTGCCGCAGGGAAGCGAGCCGGTCGACCTTGACCCGGCCAACTTCTCGATCGACATCGACAACCCCTACTGGCCGATGAAGCCGGGGAACAAGTGGGTCTACAGCGAGACGGACACTGCGGGCGGCAACGAGAATGT
>JBKJWJ010000300.1:0-5326 GCA_046716905.1 Gaiellaceae bacterium | reverse complement strand
ACCAATGGGAGCTCGCGCCGTTTGACCCCTAGCTCCGCCGAGGCGGAGTTCTCTTGAGCGCCGACCTAGCGGCGCTTGACCACTTCGCAACCCACGAGCTTGTCCTTGCGGTCGGCGCGGACGGTGTCGCGGCCGCGGCCGCAGCGGACGACGTCTCGCTTGCCGTCCTTCGCCTTGACGGTGTCATTCCCCGCGCCTGCGTCGAGCGTGTCCTTGCCCGGGCCGCCGTCGAGGGTGTCCTTCCCTGGGCCGCCCTTGATCGTGTCGGCTCCGGCGCCGCCGAAGTGGCGGTCGTTGCCCGGGCCACCGATCAGCTTGTCATTGCCAGGCTCGCCGTAGACCGAGTCGTTGCCGGTGCCGCCGTCGAGCGCATCCTTGCCGGGGCCGCCGTGAAGGACGTCGTCGCCGCCATCGCCGGAGGCCGTGTCGTCACCCTCGCCGAGATCGATCTTGTCGTCGCCGTCGCCGAGCTCGATGTCGTCGTCGCCCTCGCCACATTCCACGTCGTCGTCATCGTCCAGGTCGACGAAGTCTTCGTCATCCTCGAGCGGGTCGTCCTCGATCGGAAGATCCTCGAAGAAGGAGAAGCTCTCCTCCTCGACGGGCTCGTCCTCGAGCGGTTCCTCGTCGATCGGCTCTTCGTCGATGGGCTCGTCGTCCTCATACGGAGCCTCGTCGTCGAAGCCCTCGTCGACGGGGAAGCAGTCGACCATCTCCGCGCCGTCATCGGGCATCGGAGAGGCTGCCGTGGCAGCGCCGACCGAGAAGGCCATGGCGGCGCAGAGGGCAACGAGCGCGAGCGCCATGTACGTCAATCTGGAAATTCGCATTGTTTTCACCTCGAGCTAGGGGGAGCCGCAGGGGCTCGGGGGGGTTCGACTCTCTCGGTATCGCCCAGATTGCTGCGCGGCGCGTCACCAAATGGGGTGAACGGGCGAAACTGCGCCCGACGATGCGAATCCTGCTCTGGCACGGCTATCTCCTCGGCGGCACCGGCTCGAACGTCTACACACGAGCAATCGCGCGAGAGTGGCGGCGCGCAGGGCACGACGTCGTGGTCGTCTCGCAGGAGGCAAACCCGGAGCTCGTGGACCTGGGCGGGGCCGAAACAGTGCGGCCGGACATCGGCGGTCTCCTGCCCGTGTTCGTCCTCGACCGCTACGAGGGGATGGAGGCGAAGCTGCTCCAGGACACGACCTGGGAAGAGCGAGACCGCTTCGTCGAGGCTAACGCCGCCGCCCTGCGCGAGCTTGCCCCTGCCGACCTCGTGTTCGCAAACCACGTCCTCCTCGGCGGGCCGGTCGGCGCCGCGAGCGGTCTTCCGTTTGCGGTCAAGGCACATGGGTCGGAGCTCGAGTACTCGATGCGGGGAGACGATGAGCTGGGGCGCTGGGGGCGGGAGTCGCTTGCGAACGCGGGGGCCGTTTTCGTCGGTTCAACGCACATCCGGGGAGTTCTCGAGGAGGTCGTAGGGCACGTCGACCGCGTTTACGAGGTGCCGCCCGGGGTGGACGTGGACGCGTTCAGGCCGGCGGAGCCGCGCGACGCTCTCCTCGACCTCGTCGCCGAGGCTCGCCGCGACCCCTCGAACCCGGGGAACGCAGAGGAACGCCTTCCGGACGAAGGGAACGCCGAGAGGCTCCGAGCTTTCTTGGCCGACGAGCGCCCTACGGTCCTCTACTTCGGGAAGTTGCTGCGCAACAAGGGCGTCCACCTGCTGCTCGAGGCGCTCGAGCGGGTCGACGCGAGGGCCGTGATCGTGGGGTTCGGCGACTACCGGCGCGAGCTGGAGGCGATGGCCGGCCCGGACGTTCTCTTTACCGGCCCGCTCGAGCACCGGCACCTCGTCCACTTGATCCCGCTCGCAGACGTCACGCTTGTCCCGTCGATCTTTCCCGAGGCCTTCGGGATGGTCGCGGCGGAGGCTGCCGCGGGCGGATCGATTCCGCTCGTTGCGCGCCATTCGGGTCTCGCTGAGATCGCGGACGCACTCGAGGAGGCCGGAGTTCCCGCGTCGTTTGAATCGGGCAACGTCGACGATCTCGTCCACAAGCTCGAATCGCTCCTGAACCAGTCGCGATCAGGCCGGGCGGAGCTCCAACGCCGCGCCCGCCGCGTCGTCGAGGAGCGCTGGTCGTGGGCCTCCGTGGCCGAACGGCTGCTCAGACCATTCGCATAACGTTCAGCGGCTATGGGTGACTCACAACAGCTCAGTCCCGAGGAACAGCTCCGTTTGGCGCGAGAGGCGTTCGAGGACGCACCGGATTTCACCGTCGCCGTTGAGGAGGAGTTCGCGATCCTCGAGCCCGACACGCTTTCCCTCACGAACCGGTTCGAGGAGCTTCAGGCTGCCTCGAAAGGCACGGAGCTCGAGGAGCATCTGGTTGGCGAGCTGATCGCGTCCGAGGTCGAGATCCGTACGGGCCGCTGCGAGGACTTCACGGCGGCCGCGGCGAGAATGGGGGAGCGCCGCGACCAGCTGACGGCGCTCGCAGACCAGCTTGGCGTCGCCCTCGGGGCAACGGGCACCCACCCCTGGAGTCCCTGGCAGGACCAGCGGATCATCGACACGCCGCACTACCGCCAAAACGACGAGATCCTGCGCTACGTCGTCTGGCGTAACAACAGCTTCGGCCTCCACGTCCACGTGGGAGTAAACGGCCCCGATCGCGCGATCCAGGTGTGCGACTGGCTTCGCCACCTGCTGCCCGAGATCCTCGCGCTCTCGGCGAGCTCACCGTTCCACGAGAGCGTCTACACGCACCTGCATTCGACGCGGACGGAGATCTTCACGAAGTTCTTCCCTCGCTGCGGGATTCCGGACGCCTACGGCGATTGGCAGACGTTCGAGCACTACGTCGCCGCGCTGTTCCGCACCGGGTCGATCACCGAGCCCACCCAGCTCTGGTGGAGTGTGCGGCCGCACCTGGCGTACCCGACCGTGGAGATCCGGATTGCCGACGCGCAGCCGGAGCTCGGCGAGGCCCGTTCGCTGGCTGCCTTCTGCTACGCGCTGGCCGTCCGGATCGCGAGAGCGCTCGACGACGGGGAGACGGTGCCGCTGCCGCCGGCCCGGTTCATCGAGGAGAACTTCTGGCGCGCGACGCGGTACGGGCTCACCGGCGAGCTCCTCGACCTGAAGCGGTTGGAGAACGTCAACACCCGCGAGCGGCTCGAGCAGCTGATCGACTGGGTCGGGCCCATCGCCGACGAGATCGGCGCCGCCCCGTTCCTGGCGATCCCTCCCGCGAATGCCGCCGAGCGCCAAATCGCGCGCTACGAAGAGGGTGCAACGCTCCAGGAGATCTATGCCGAGCAGGTGCGGCCCAAGCAGTCCGTTGTCTGAGCCGGCGCAACCGACGCCTGACGAGCTGCTCGAGGCGGTTCGCAGCATGAAGGTCGCCGACCTGCTCCTCTCGACGGCCGCAACGCTCGCGCAACTCGGTTTCGCAAAGCTCGACGAGTCGACGCGAGACCTCGAGCAGGCGCGGCTGGCGATCGAAGGGATGAAGGCGCTGCTCGGGCCATTGGAGAGAGCTGCGCCGGCCGACGTCTTGCGCGACTTCAACAAAGTGGTCGCGAACCTCCAGGTGGCGTACGCCGCGGCCGTGGCGCCGCAGGATCAAGATCCCGACTAGGAGGGCTTGACGAAACGACGGCTGTGCCGCCGGGCTGCGCTGCTCGCCCCCGGCGCGAGCGACGTTCCGCCACCCCTCCTAGGCCCAACCGAAGACGGGATGGGCCAAGGGCAAGACGATCGCCCTACGGTAAGGACCTCGTGAAGCACGTCAAGCACCGCGACAAGCGCGGGGGCCTGTAGGCCGAAGAAACGGCGGATCTAGCGCTTTAGCGGCAGCGCGGTGTGCCGATACGCTGAAGCATGACGCGGGGTCCTGGAGCCGCCATTCTGACTGGCTGCGCGCTCGCGCTCGCGGGTGGGTTCGCGGCAGCAGGAGACGGCGCGCCGACCCCCGAGCCGCCGGAGCTCCTCGTGCAGTTCGAGCCCGGTGCAGCCCGTACCGCAGCCCTCGAGTCGGTCGGAGCGACCGTCGTCGAGCGGCTCCCTCTCCGAGGCTTGGTGCGGGTGCGTCTGGCCCCTGGGACCGCGCCCGCTTCTGCTGCTGCCGCGTTGGAGCGTCGGCCCGAAGTCGGCTACGCCGGCCCGAATCGCCGTTTCCGGCTGTTCTCGACGCCGAACGATCCGTCGTTCCTCAACGGGAGCCTCTGGGGCCTGCACCAGGCGAACGACGCAGACATCGACGCGCCGGAAGCCTGGGACGAGACGACTGGCAGCGCATCGGTGACGGTCGCGATCGTCGATACCGGGATCGAGTACGCCCACCCGGATCTCGCTTCAAACGCCTGGAGCAATCCGGCAGAGATCGTGAACGGGCTCGACGACGACGGCAACCAGCTCACGGACGACATCCGAGGCTGGGACTTCTACGGCACCGACGGATCGACGCCGGACAACGACCCGAAGGACACCCACGGCCACGGAACGCACGTTGCCGGAACGCTCGGCGCGAGCGGCAACAACAGCATCGGTGTCACCGGGGTCAACTGGTCGGTGAAGCTCTTGCCGCTCCGCGTCGGCGACGAGCAGGGCCTCAGCGAGTCCGCGATCGTCTCGTCCTTCGCGTACGCCTGCGCCAAGGGCGCGAAAGTCGTGAACGGAAGCTTCGGGGGAACGTACTCGCAGGCCATCCACGAGGCCATCGCTGCCTGTCCCAGCACGCTCTTCGTCTTCGCCGCCGGCAACTCCGCCTCGAACAACGACGCGTCTCCGGTCTATCCGTGCAACGACAGCGCGTTGAACGTCATCTGCGTCGCTGCGACGCGCCAGGACGACGGGCTCGCGACCTTCTCGAACTACGGAGCAACGACCGTCGATCTCGCCGCCCCCGGCCAAACCATCAACAGCACGTACCCGTTGACGCTCGGGTCGTACGCCTCGCTGAACGGAACCTCGATGGCGACCCCCTACGTGGCGGGCGTGGCGGCGCTCGTCTGGGCGGAGCGGCCGCAGCTGACCGTGGAGGAAGCTCGACGCGCGATCTTGCTCAGCACCGATTCGCTTCCGACCCTGGCCGGCGCCGTCGCGACCGGCGGGCGGCTGAACGCCCATCGCGCCCTCGGACAGGAGATCGTCCCGCCCACGGGGCTCGGAGCATCGAGTGCCACACACGGGGGAGGGTGGACGAACAGCCAGAGCGTGGTTCTCTCGTGGGCCGGCGCAACCGACGCCAATGGCATCGACGGGTACTCCTACGCGTTCTCGCCGCTCCCCGCATTCGCCCCGGACGAGGTGAAGGACGCCGAGGAG
>JBKJWJ010000299.1:0-3412 GCA_046716905.1 Gaiellaceae bacterium | reverse complement strand
GGCGTGAGACCGAGCGCGAACGCCGCCGTGACGCCGAGCGCGTAGTAGATCGACGAGCCGACGTTGCCGTATGCGGTCGCGAAGAGCGCCGGCGTCCCGAGGACGCGCTCTAGGCCCTGCTGCCTGCGGCGCCGCCTCGGCACGGCGGGACTCTACTCAGCCCAGCCGGACTGTCCGCGGCAGACACGCCGAGTGTCTGACACTCCCAGTGGCCCAGCTAGCCACCGTCCGCGGCGGACACGACGAGTGTCTGACACTCCCCGTGACCCGGATGGACGCGCGCCGCCAGGTCGCCCAGCGGGCGGTTTGCGTCGGTCGCTCCAATTTGGGGACATGGCCGCCGGCAGGCAGCGGCCAGGGCACGAACGGCCTAGCCGCCGTGGATCGAGACGAGCAGGGGGATGATCAGGATCGCGACGATGTTCGTGATCTTGATCATGGGATTGATCGCCGGACCGGCCGTGTCCTTGTACGGGTCGCCGACCGTGTCCCCGGTGACCGCCGCGGCGTGCGCGTCGGAGCCTTTGCCGCCGTACTGGCCGTCCTCGATCAGCTTCTTCGCGTTGTCCCACGCGCCGCCGCCCGAGGTCATCGCGATCGCGAGGAAGATGCCGGTGATGATCGTCCCGATCAGGAGACCTCCGAGCATCTTGAT
This sequence comes from Gaiellaceae bacterium, assembly GCA_046716905.1. GTDB lineage: Bacteria > Actinomycetota > Thermoleophilia > Gaiellales > Gaiellaceae > JACDAN01. Next base: position 2,757 of record JBKJWJ010000299.1, on the reverse strand, counting down.
GCTGATGATCCCGACGATGATCGGGAACGCGACGGGAATCAGACTCGGAAGCATCATGTTCTTGATCGCCGCGCCGGTGACGATGTCCACGGCTTTTCCGTACTCCGGCGTGCCCGTCCCCTCGAGGATCCCCGGGATCTCGCGGAACTGTCGGCGAACCTCCTGCACGACCTGACCGCCGACGCGGCCCACCGCCTGCATCGCGAGCGATGAGAAGAGGAACGGCATGAGCCCGCCGAGGAAGAGGCCCGCGATCACCCAAGCGTCGTTGAGCTCGAACCTGACATCGGTGAGACCCTCGTTGTTCAGCTCTGTCGTGAAGCCGTCGAAGAGGATCAGCGCGGCGAGCCCGGCCGAGCCGATCGCGTAGCCCTTGGTGACTGCCTTCGTGGTGTTACCGACCGCGTCGAGCGGATCGGTTACCGCGCGGACGGAGTCGTCCAGCTCGGCCATCTCCGCGATTCCCCCGGCGTTGTCGGTGACGGGCCCGTAGGCGTCGAGTGCGACGATCAGCCCGGTCATCGAGAGCTGGGCCATGACGGCGATGCCGATGTAGAAGAGCCCTTCGCTCGACGAGTCCCCGATCGAGTAGGCACCCACGATCCCGCCCGCGATCACGATCACCGGCAGTGCGGTGGCCTGCATCCCGATCGCGAGCCCTTCGATGATGTTCGTCGCATGGCCGGTCAGCGAAGCCTTCGAGATCCCCTTCACGGGACCCCAGCGGGTGCCGGTGTAGAACTCCGTGATCGCCACGAGGAGGAACGTGATGGCGAGACCGATCAGCGTCGCGCCGTAGAGCTCCCAGAAGTTGAACTTGTCGCCGTCGAAGGCGGCGGTGACAGGGATGAAGAGGAGGGCCGAGATGACGGTCGACGCGATCACGGCCTTGTAGAGCGCCGCCATGATCGACCCGCCGCGGCCAATGCGCGCGAAGAATGTGCCGGCGACGGATGCGAGGATCGCCACGGCTCCGATGACGAGCGGGAAGTGGACGATCTCCGTCGAGGGGAATTTGACCGCGCCGAGGAACATGACGGCGACGAGCGTGACCGCGTAGGTCTCGAAGAGGTCTGCGGCCATCCCGGCGCAGTCGCCGACGTTGTCGCCGACGTTGTCAGCGATCACCGCGGGGTTGCGCGGGTCGTCCTCAGGGATGCCCGCCTCGACCTTGCCGACGAGGTCTGCGCCGACGTCGGCAGCCTTCGTGTAGATGCCGCCACCCAGGCGGGCGAAGACCGAGATCAGCGAGCCACCGAATGCCAGACCGACCAGGTGCTCGGTCGCGCCGTCCTGCCCCTGGTCGAAGAAGTCTATGAGGATGCCGTAGTAGCCGGCGACCCCGAGCAACCCGAGGCCGACGACGAGGAGGCCGGTCACCGAGCCGGCCGAGAACGCGACCCTGAGCGCCGGCGCCACTCCCTGCTTCGCCGCCTCCGCGGTCCGCACGTTCGCCCGGACGGCCACGTTCATTCCGATGAAGCCGGCGGCGGCCGAGAAGACGGCGCCGATCAGGAAACCGATCGCAGTCCCCCAGCCCAGGTCGTTCCAGAAGCCGATGATCAGGAAGAGCACGGCTGCGACGATCGCGATCGTCGTGTACTGCCGTCGGAGGTACGCCGAGGCTCCCTCCTGGATCGCCTTCGCGATCGCCTGCATGCGTTCGGTGCCGGCGGGCAGCTTGAGGAGCCACACGGTCTGGGCGATGCCGTATGCGATCGCGACCGCCGAGCAGACGAGCGCGATGAGTACGGGGTTGTCGGTGATGAAGTCGGTCATGGAGAAACGCGCGGGTGCGACGGGCAGCCGCGACGCGAGTTTCTACCACACGGGAGACTTCCTTAGCGCCGACCGCGGCTCAGGACGACCGTGACTCGCTTCCCGCGGGCCAGGCGAAGGCCCGGTGCGGGGCGCTGCCCAACGACTCTTCCGCGGGCGACGCGTCGCGAGCGGACGCGCGAGACCCGCCCGAGCAAACAGCCTCGTTTGACGAGAAGTTGCCGGGCCCTGGTGAGCGTGAGACCGCGGAGCCGCGGGACGGCACAGGCGGTCGGGCCACCCCGGATCGAGAACGGCCCGAGGCTGACGGTATCGCTCCAGTTGCCGGCATTGTCCTGCGCCCGCAGGTTGAACCACCAGGCGCCGTCGCCGAGCTGCGGACTCGTCGTACGGGAGATCGTCTCCTCTACGTCCTTCGTCAGATCAGCCGTGTCCGCACGGCCCTGCGACCAGGAGAACGAGAACCCGTCGATGCCGCTCGCCGAATCGGTTCCGCCGGACCACGCGGCAACCACTGTCCTGTCTGACGACGCTCCTCCAACCAGGTGAGTCGGGCTCGAGGACACGGGACGGACGGGCGCGAAGGTGTCGATCTTGATCGGGCCGTAGTGAACGGTCGCGCCCCAGTTGCCGGAGCCGTCGCGAGCTCGGACGTGGAACCAGTGCTCCCCGTCGGGCAGCGTCGTCGTCAGCGAGGTCGTCGTCTCCTCGGCGTCCTTCACCTCGTCCGGGGCGAATGCGGGGAGCGGCGAGAACGCGTAGGAGTACCCGTCGATGCCATTGGCGTCGGTTGCGCCGGCCCACGAGAGAATCACGCTCGGGCTGTTCGTCCACCCTCCCCCGTGCGTGGCGCTCGAAATCCCGAGCCCGGTTGGCGGGACGATCTCCTGGCCGAGGGCGCGATGGGCGTTCAGCCGGCCGCCGGTCGCCACGAAGCCGGCGAGCGACGGGAGCGGATCGGTGCTGAGCAAGATCGCG
>JBKJWJ010000298.1:0-3126 GCA_046716905.1 Gaiellaceae bacterium | reverse complement strand
AGCCGGCGCCGGTGCGTGAGGCCGGCGAGCGAGTTCGTCTGATCCATGAACTGCGAGAGCTGCGAGGAGCCGAAGAACTCCTTCAGCGCCGCCACGACGGGCCGGATGTTGATGATCGTCTGCGGCGTGATCGTGTCGACGTCCTCCGTCGTCATCCGCTCGCGGACGACGCGCTCCATCCGGTAGAGACCGACGCGGAACGCCTCCTGGATCAGCTCGCCGACGGTGCGAAGCCGGCGGTTGCCGAAGTCCTCGTACTCGTCCAGGTCGCCGCGGATCGGCTCACGCGGAAGCGTGATCGCGTCGGCGGCGAAGTCCTTCGAGTCCTCGGGGACACCGAGCTTCGTGGGCAGCTCGACGAGCCGACGGACCAGCGAGAGGATGTCCTGCGTCGTGAGGACGCGCGTGTCGTCGGGGACGTCGACCTCGAGCCGCTGGTTGAGCTTGTACCGCCCGACCTTTGTCAGGTCGTAGCGCTTCGCGTCGAAGAACAGTGAGTTGAGGAGGTTGCGGGCGTTCTCGACCGTCGGCGGCTCGCCCGGGCGCTGCTTCTTGAACACCTCGACGAGCGCCTGCTCCTCGGTCTCGGTTGTGTCCTTGTCCAGCGTGAGCTGCATGTAGATCGAGTTGTCGAACAGCTTGAGCAGCGCCTCGTTCGTGCTCGTGTCGAGCTTGAACCCCGTGGTCGGGTCCTCGGCCGGCAGGGCTCGGAGCAGCGTCGTGATCGGGAGCTTGCGCTTCCGGTCGATCCGGGCGTAGACGATGCCCTTCTTGTCGATCTCGAGCTCCAGCCACGAGCCGCGGGACGGCATCAGGTTCGCGGTGAACACCTGCTTCGCCGCGTCCTTGGGCTCCATCAAGTAGGCGCCCGGGCTGCGCACGAGCTGCGTGACGATCACGCGTTCGGTTCCGTTGATGATGAACGTGCCCGAGCTGCTCATCATTGGGAAGTCCCCCATGAAGACGGTCTGCTCGCGGATCTCACCCGTCTCCGTGTTGACGAAGCGGACCGTCATGGAGAGGGGAACCTGGTAGGTCAGATCCTTCTCGCGGCATTCCTGCTGCGAGAACGGTGGATCGCCAAATTTGTACTCACCGAACTCCACCGCCAGCGTGCCGGTGTAGTCCTGAATCGGCGAGATGTCGTCGATTGTCTCCCGTAGGCCTTCATCCATGAACCACCGGAAGGAGGCCTTTTGGATGTCGATCAGGTTGGGGAGGTCGAGAACGTGCTTTAGGCGCGAAAAACTCTTGCGCGCGCGAGGCGCAACAACCCCTCTAGTCAAGTGTGGAGCCTCCCTTGGAAACGGCGTAAAAGAGTCTGGGGAACTGCAGGCGGTCTGCTAACGGCCGGAACCGGCCAGCTTACCGAATGAGAACAAGCCTGCGCAAGGGCGGGCAGGCCCATGGCGCAGTCGAACGAGTGTAGCACCACGCCTTGGGGCTGCGGCGCTGGAGTTTTTCCTCGCAAAGTGGAACAATCCCGGGGCCGTTAGTTCCCCAGTCGAAGGGAAGACAACATGAGGTCGCTAGCCGTTATGGCCACTGCGGCGGCCTTCACCCTGATGCTCACCGCGGCAGCACCGGGCCAAACGAACGGCCGAGCCGGCAGAGCCGGCACGGCCTCGAACGGCGTCGCCAAGGCGGCGCCTTCAACCAGTCAAGGTGCGTTCGAGCGCGCCAAAGCACCGCTCGGGAAGCTCAAGCGAGGACCGCGCGGGCCACAGGGCCTGCCGGGTAGACCAGGCCCCCCCGGGCCTGAGGGGCCGATCGGGCCTATGGGGCCGATTGGGCCGATGGGGCCAGTCGGGCCAGCGGGGCCGCTCGGGCCTATGGGACCAATTGGGCCGATCGGGCCAGCGGGGCCGCTCGGGCCAGAGGGTCCTGCGGGCGCCACCGGGCCTCCCGGCGCACAGGGCGTTCCTGGTCTCCAGGGTGAGCGAGGCATTCAGGGCGAGCAGGGAGTGGTAGGCCCCGAAGGGCCGATGGGGCCTCCGCCCGTGGTCACCGCAGCGACACCGCTCACGCTCTCGGGCACCGAGGTCGGACTGAGATCCCAGGGTTGCCCCCCAGGCGGAGTGTGGAAGTGGGGCGGTACCGGCTGGAGCTGTCAGCCCGACGTCGACACGAACAGCGGCGGCGACATCACCGGTGTCGTGGCCGGCCCGGGTCTGACGGGCGGCGGTATCGCCAACACTGTGACCCTCTCCCTCGCGGCAACGCCGGTGACGCAGGATGCCGCCGGCTATGCGCGGATGCCGGTCGTTTCCGGCGCACCTCCGGCGACCGACTGTGATGCAGCAGGAGAGGCGGGCCGGATGCAGTTCGCGGCGTCGAGCAACACGCTCTACGTCTGCGACGGCGCAGCCTGGCAGCCGCACTAGGTCTTGGGAAAAGAACGAGGGGCCGGCGGTCCGGCCCCTCGTTGACGTTCAGGTTCGGTCAGGACTGAGAATCGGCCGGCTTTGCCGGACGAGCCAGCACGAGGCGCGCGAGGAGCGTGAAGCTCTCCGCCGTCTCGCCCGGCTTGCAACGGGCCAGGACGTGGAGCCTGTCGTCCTTGAGGAGGTCGGCCAGAGCAGCCTTCCCCTCCTTGCCCCTGCGCTTCATCTTTGTCTTGTCGTCGACCATGACGGTCTGTTCGCCCTTGAGCTTCCGGCCGTGCCGGTTGGCCCGCAGGACATTCATCGTGAACGAGTCGGCGCCGGCCGCCATGAACGTCCCTTTGAGGGAAACGTGGCCGCGCTGACACTTGGCCTGGCGGTCAGGCCGGTTCTCCGGCTTGCCAGGACCATTGCCCGCAACTGCAGCGGCCGCAAAGGCCATTGCCACAACGAGCACCATGAGGAGTGAGGTTTTGATTCGCATGCTCGAAGGGTGGGCGGTGGAGCCGTGAGCGCCAAGCCCCGAATGGGTGGGGCAAAAGGGTTTTACAGAGTTCTTACAACGCGAGGGGCCGCCTCTCGGCGGCCCCTCGTACTCCGTTTCGGGACGCTCGCTACTTGATCTCGACGGTGGCGCCGGCCTCTTCGAGCTGGCCCTTGATCGTGTCGGCCTCGTCCTGAGGCACGCCCTCCTTGACCGCGGCGGGGGCACCGTCGACCAGATCCTTGGCCTCCTTGAGGC
>JBKJWJ010000297.1:0-3133 GCA_046716905.1 Gaiellaceae bacterium | reverse complement strand
CAGGCGCGCCGACTCCCACTCCCAACCCTTGCCGGGCGGCTGCCCGGGTACGTCATGCCTGCGGTCGCGTTCCTGCTCGTCGCGCTGCTCGTCGTCTGGCTCGGCGTCAACCTCTACAAGACGCCGTCCGAATTCTACGGCCTCTTCCTGATCGGCCTGACGAACGGTGCGATCTACGGTCTCGTCGCGCTCGGCTACTCCCTCGTCTACGGCATCCTCGAGCTGATCAACTTTGCGCACGGCGACGTGTTCATGCTCGGCGGGATGCTCGTCGCGACGATGGTGTCGAGCTTCGGGCTCGCGGGCGATTCAGGTGCGTTCCTCTGGGCCATGATCCTGTTCATGCTCGTGATCGTGATGGCGTTCTGCGCCGTCATCAACACGACGATCGAGCTCGTCGCCTACCGCCGGTTACGTCACGCTCCCCGCCTGGCGCCGCTGATCACCGCGATCGGCATGTCGTTCATCCTCCAGAACATCGGGCTCGTCTGGAAGGGCGCGCGGCCGACCTCCGTCGATTCGATTCTTCCCCGGGGTGAGGTCTTTTCAATCGGCGGCGTCGCGTACACCTGGGACAAGCTCATCGTGCTGCTGTTCACCGTCCCGGTGCTCGTGGTGCTCGTCCTCCTCGTGCAGCGAACCCGGCAGGGGAAGGCGATGCGCGCCACCGCTCAGGATCGCGACGCCTCCGCGATGATGGGCATCAACGTGAACCGGACGATCTCCTTCACGTTCTTCATCGCAGGTGCCCTCGCGGGCGCCGCCGGCCTTCTCTACGCGCTCTACATCACGAACATCCGTTACGACGAGGGCTTCCGCCTCGGACTGATCGCGTTCACGGCAGCAGTGGTCGGCGGAATCGGAAACCTCCCCGGAGCTGTGCTCGGCGGGCTGCTGATCGCGATGATCGAGTCGTTCAACAACGGCCTCGGCTGGGCAACGCCGGGGAGCGACTGGACGCAGTCGATCATCTTCGGCCTGCTGATCATCATCCTCGTCTTCCGCCCCGAAGGCCTCCTCGGCGAGCAGACGCCCGAGGGCGGCTAGGTGCAGATTCCGCTCCTTCCGGCCGAGCGCCGCGCGGAGTTCGACGCAGCGCTTCGCCACCGCGTGATCCGAGGTGGGATCGCCGTTGTGGCAGGGATCATCCTGGTCACGATCTTCTCGGGCTTCACGGTCTCCCTGATCGTCGCCGCCCTGGTCGCGCTGGCCCTGTACGCCGTCCCCTGGGACCTGCTGCGGTTCGGTCGATTCGTCGTCCCGGCCGCCGCGATCCTCCTCGCGATCCTCTACCCGTACTACCGCGACGAGCTGTTCCAGTTGCCGCTGTTCGGCGTTTTTCCCTCTACGGACACGGCCGTGACGATGACGATCTTCATCATGATGGCGATCGGCCTGAACATCGTCGTCGGCTACGCCGGGCTCCTCGATCTCGGGTACGTCGCCTTCTACGCGATGGGCGCCTACACGGCGGCCTGGTTCGCAACGCCGCATTTCTCCGAGTACGGGACACACCACATCGGATCGGTGGGAGTGAGTCCCGAGTCTCCAGGCTTCCACGTCTCGATCTGGCTCGTGGTCCTGATGGCCGGGCTCTTCACCGCCGTCGTGGGAGTGATCATCGGCCTCCCGACCCTGCGCCTGCGCGGCGACTACCTCGCGATCGTGACGCTCGGATTCGGCGAGATCATGCCCCAGATCGCCAGGAACGGCGACGACCTCTTCGGCACGGGTTTCAACCTCACGAACGGGGCGCAGGGGATCAACCCGATCGACCCACCCGGCTTCGGCAACGCCATCTCCGACTTGACCGGGTTGCCGTCGGACTACCTGTCCTTCAACGCAGACTTCCTGGGCAAGGAGCTCGGCAACATCGAGGTCTTTTACTGGACCGCGCTCGCGCTGCTCCTCTTCACCGTGTTCTGCTCCGTCCGCCTGCGGGACTCGCGCCTCGGGCGCGCCTGGGTCGCGATTCGGGAGGACGAAACGGCTGCCGCGGCCATGGGCGTCCCCTTGATGCGGACGAAGACCTGGGCCTACGCCGCAGGCGCGTTCTTCGGCGGGATCGCCGGCGCCTACTACGCGAGCTTCAAGGGCGCCGTGTTCCCCGACGACTTCTTCTTCAACATCTCGGTGTTCATCCTCTGCATGGTCATCCTCGGCGGCATGGGGAACATCTGGGGCGTGATCGTGGGTGGCGGGTTCCTCGCCTATCTGAACCAGGAGGGCCTCGGCAACATCGGTGCCGAGATCAACGAGACCTTCGGGACGAACATCGACGTGCCGCTCTACCAGTACGGAATCTTCGGGACGATCCTCGTCCTCGTCATGCTCTTCAAGCCCGAGGGGCTGATCCCGAGCGCCCGTCGAAAGGCGGAGTTCGAGGAGGGCGTTGCAGACGAGCCGCTCTACGACGTGCAGCGTTGATGGCTACCACGAAGGAACCGCTGCTGATCGCTGAGAATCTCCGCAAGGAGTTCGGCGGCCTTGTCGCGGTCAACGACGTCAACTTCGAGATACCGGAAGGCTCGATCACGAGTCTCATCGGCCCGAACGGTGCTGGCAAGACGACGTTCTTCAACATGCTGACCGGCGTCTATAAGCCGACTGGTGGACGGATCCTCTTCGCAGGTGAGGACGTCACGGGCAAGCCGCCGCACGCGATCACCCAGCGCGGGATCGGCCGGACGTTCCAGAACATCCGCCTCTTCCACAATATGACGGCGCGCGAGAACGTGATGGTCGGGATGCATGCTCGATTGAAGGGCGGGATCGTCGGGAGCATCCTGCGGACGCCGAGCGTCAAGCGCGAAGAGCGCGGCGCGATCGAGCGGGCGCGCGAGCTGCTCGCCTTCTCGGGGCTCCAGCGGAACCAGTGGGAGCAGTACGCGCGGAACCTCTCGTACGGCGACCAGCGCCGCCTGGAGGTGGCCCGGGCGCTCGCGACCCAGCCGAAGCTCGTCCTCCTCGACGAGCCGACCGCCGGCATGAACCCGCAGGAGACCGCCGACTTCACGACGTTCGTGGCCCGGCTGCGCGAGGAGGAAAGCCTGACCGTCCTCCTCATCGAGCACGACATGCGGGTGGTCATGGGAGTCTCCGACCGGGTGACGGTGCTCGACTACGGCGAGAA
>JBKJWJ010000296.1:0-20604 GCA_046716905.1 Gaiellaceae bacterium | reverse complement strand
TTCCTGAAGCCCGGGACTCGTGAGCACTTCCTCGAGCACGTCGCGGCGGACTTCCCGAACCAGCTGCCGCATTACCTCGAGCTCTACAGCGGCCGCGCCTATCTCTCGAGCAAGGAAACGACGTTTGTACGGCAGCGAGTCGCCGCCCTTTCAAGAGAGCTCGGGGTCAGGGATCGACGGCGCCAGAAGCTCGATGGAACGCAACACGACGAGCAACTCACGCTTGCCGTCTGAGCGAGCGTCGAACAGGACTTTCGGTCCGCGCCCTAGAATTCGTCGCCCGTGGCACAGGATCCACCCGCCGACGGCCCCGCCGAGATCACCTGCCTGATCGTCGACGACCACGAGGTCGTGCGCGAAGGGCTTCGCCTGTCCCTGTCCCGGGCCTCGCATATCCGCGTCATCGGCGAGGCCTCAGACGGCGCCTCGGCGGTCTCGCTCGCCCAGAGGCGCAAGCCACAGGTCGTGATCATGGACGTCCGCATGCCGGGTATGGACGGGCTCGAAGCCACCAAGCTGCTGACCGAGAAGGTGCCCGACACTGCCGTCTTGATCTTCACGGCCTACAGCGAGCGCAGCCTGCTCAGCCGCGGGCTCGAGTCGGGCGCCAAGGGCTACATCCTCAAAGAGGCGCCGCACGCAAGCCTCGTCAAGGCGATCGAGAAGGTCTCGGCCGGAGACGGCTACGTCGATCCGGCGCTCATGCCGGCGTTCCTGCCGGGCAAGGGCGACGACATGCTCACCGGCCGGGAGCGGGAGATCCTCCAACTCCTCGCCGACGGCATGTCGAACGCAGACGTGGCCGCACGACTGTTCATCAGCCAGGAGACCGTTAAGAGCCACGTGCGCCACATCCTCACCAAGCTCGAGGCGGACACGCGGACGCACGCGGTTGCGATTGCGCTTCGCGAAGCGATCATCGACTAGAGCCGCCGCGCTCGTCGCAGTCGTGGCGGCGGCTGCGCTCGTGGCGCTCGTCGGGCTCGCGACCGGATCCGCCGTGGTCGCGTTCGGCGGCCTCGCCGCGGCAACCGTGATCGCCGCGGCGCTGGCAATCTTCCTACTCCAGCAGCAGGAGCAGGAGGCCGAGCGCTCGCGGCTATCGGATCAGCTGATCACCGCCGAGCAGGATGAGCGCCGGCGACTTGCCCTCTTCCTCCACGACGTTCCTGTCCAGGCCATGTCTGGAATCGCGCTGATGCTGGACGGAGTCGTGGCCGCGATCGAGAACGGTCGGTACGAAGACGCGAAGGACGTACTCGGCAGGGCCGTCACCACGCAGCGCGAGACGATCAGGGAGCTGCGCAATCTGTCCTTCGCGCTCGAGCCTGTGGTTCTCCGCGACCAGGGCTTTGGCCCTGCAGTCCAGGCGCTGGCCGACCAGGTTGGGCTGTCGCACAAAGTGCGCATCGATCTCGACATCGACGCGGCCGAGGCGCTCGCCGAGCGGGCGCAGATCGTTCTCTATCAGATGATCCGAGAGTCACTTGACGCCGCGATTCGGCGGGGATCGCCGACGAGGATCTCGGTTGCGATCGGCGAGGTGAACGGCGGCGCCGTGGAAACGTTGATCACGGACGACGGCTCCGGCGAGCGGCGCCGGCGGGTGTTCGAGGCGCTCGAGGAGCGCGCGAGAACACTGCAGGGACACGTGGACGTCGAGCGGAGCTCGGACGAGGGCGGCACCGCGGTGCGGATCACGCTTCCGCCCTACACCGCGCGCGGTTAGGGTTTCCGCGCGATGGCCGATAAGCACCTCCTGTTCGTGTGGAAGCCGACCGGCTACGAGCTGCGCGAGCGAGACGGCGAGCCGCCCGCGGTCGGGGCCGTGCTCGACGAAGAAGAAGGCCGCATGGAGGTGACGCGGCTCTCAGCGTCGCCGCTGCCGGGCGACGAACGCCGCTGCGCCTACCTCCAGGCTGTCACTAACTGAGCGCGGAGTCGACGGCGATGCGGCCCAGGACGAGGGCCGTCGCCAGGCCGCTCGACCAGCCGCCGGTCGAGATCCCGCCGACGTCGACTCCAGCGGCGTAGAGCCCGTCCACCGGCGCGCCGTCCTCGCGAAGCACACGCGCCTGCTCGTCGACCCGTAGGCCACCCAGGGTCTGGGTGACCGCGGCGCGCACGAGCACGGAGGTGCGGCCTTCCTCTTCGCGTACCTCGGCGCCCGCCGCCCGCGCCTCCTCGACCATCTCGCGAATCGTGCGTTCGCGCACGCGGGCGTCCAGCGCCTCGTTCTCGATCGTGTACCAGGCGCGGCCGCCCGGCCAGCGCGCGATCTGCTGCGCGAGGTCGATCTCCGACCACGTTGCCTCCCCCTCGAACCGTTCTGACCCGTCGAGCGAGGTCACCGTCGCATACCGCCCGTACAGCTGGCTGAGCCGGACGAAATCTTTTTCGGCAAGCTCGTCGACCGCCGGCATCGCCCGCCCGTAGAACTCCTCGAGGTCGCCGGCGGTCGCAGCGCCCCGCGCGACCGCGAGGTCGAGGCCGTCTCCTTCGCTCCACGGATTCGCGCGCAAAAGGAGTTGTCGATCACGCGCCAGCCGGACGGGGAACCCGCCGGTCGCGAGGATCGTCGGCGACTCGGTGGTCTCCCCGAGGCGAACATCCTGGGAAAGCATCCCTACGAGCTGCCGTGGATCGAACCTGCCGCCGACCGTGAGCGGGTTGCCGGTGTCGCGGGTGAGAAGCTCGACTCCGAGTGACTCGAGCCAGTCGAGCGCGTCATCGAAATGCTCGAGGATCAGGTGCTGGAGGACCGGGTCGCCGCCCGGGCACTGCTCCTGAAAGATCTCGGCCGTGCGGTATCGCCACGCGAAGCCGCTGGAGAAGAGCATCGAGCCGCCGGCCCTCCACCCCTTCTCGTAGACGACCGGTTCCGCGCCCAACTCGCGCGCCCGGGCCGCCGCCACGAGGCCGGCCATCCCGGCCCCTGCGATTGCCAGCGTCGCTATGTCAGCGAGAACGTCGGCTTGTGCTCGACGTACTCGAGCCGGACGCGCTCGGGCAGCCAGACGAAGACGGCGAGCGTGTTCGGAGCATCGACGAAGTCCTGAACCTCGATGTCGAGCGCCGCCGCGCCGTTCTGATGTTCCTCGGCCGAATCGACCAGCACCGCGAGGTGGTTGAGGATCGGCTGCTCCGGGTCTCCGGGATCGCCTTGGTGGAACTCGACGTAGGCGCCGGAGACCTCTACACGCGGTACGCCACCCGCGCCTGCTCCGGCCGGCTGGAATCCGTAGTCCTGATACCGCTGCGCGGTCGCCTCGGGGTCTGACGAGAGGAGGGCTACATGGTCGAGGTCGTACTCGCTGTCGGTGGGAGCCTCGACCAGGCCGAGCCGAACTCCCTCGGCGGCGTCGAAGAACGCGCGGCCGTCGTCGCGCTCGACGTCGCCAGGCACGTGCTCGAGCGCCGAGTCGAGGTCGTTGACACGAAGCGCGACGTGCTTGAGCGCCCCGGCCTCGCGCGGCCCGTCGGCGTCGAAGAGGGTCAGCTTCCCGCGGCGCGCATCTGCCCCGACGAGGGTGAAGCGGTCGGTCCGGTCGATGACGTGCATGCCGAGGTGCTTCGTGGCGAAAGTTGCGACGGCGTCGCGGTCGTCGAGCCAGTAGGCGATGTGGTCAAGGGTCTTCGCTCGCACCGAGCCGGGAACAATAGTGACCCGGCCCCTTGTGACCGTTAAGAACTCTTTACCGGGGACTAACGCTGGTCGAGCGGAGGGTTCTGCACGTTGTGCTCGGTCGCGTAGGCGTCCACGAGCGGGTTCACGGCCCCTGCGCCCTCACCGTAGGCGTAGTTGATCTTGATGAAGGGCTCCCACTTGTCCGGCAGCGCGTCCTCGGGGAAAATCGCCTCTACGGGGCACTCCGGTTCGCACGCCCCGCAGTCGATGCACTCCTCCGGATCGATGATCAGCACCCGCTCGAACTCGTGGATGCAGTCGACCGGGCAGACGTCCACGCAGGAGCGGTCTTTGATGTCGATGCAAGGCTCGGCGATGATGTACGTCACGGTGCGAGAGCCTAGCTAGGCGATTAGCTCTTCGACCAGCTGTGGGGCGCGCTCGACGAGCGCCGACTTGACGACTACCTGATCGAATCCGGCGGCATGCGCGCGCCTGAGCCCGGCCGTGTCCGTGTGATTCGAATAGCCGAGGATCGGGACGTCGGGGTAGCTGTCCGCAACCTCATCCGGGTCGACCCGAGCAATGTCCGCGATGACGAGGTCGGGCGGCGCGATGCTCTCTCGTGTCACGAACGCGTGGCCCTCGAGGGTCGCCTCGAGCTTACCGCGAAAGAAGAGGTCGACGCCGGCCAGCATGATCGTCGCCACGTCGCGTCGAGGGTAACACTCCGCCTTGTGGACGAGTGGTTGCGCGATGGTCTCGAACTGATCCGGCGCGGCGCGTACTTCGAGGCGCACGAGTCGCTCGAGGAAGCCTGGCGCGCCGCCGAGCCGGAGGAGAAGGACTTCTTCCAGGGCCTCGTCCACGTAGCCGTTGCCTGGCATCACGCGGACCGCACCAACCGCCCCGGCTGCGAGCGCCAGCTGGCGAAGGCGGCTCGCCGGCTCGGGCCGTTCGCGCCCGAGCACCGTGGCGTGGACGTCGCTGCGGTTCTGGCGTCGGTCGCGGCGGCGCAACTCGTCGTCGAGTCGGGCTCGCTCGACCTGCCCGAGCCGCTACGTCCCTAGTCCGACGAGGTCGAGCGCGCGATCCACGCCGACCCTGATCCAGCCGTCACGATGGAAGAAGAAGGCAAGACCGAGGAGGACGAGAGCGGCCCCGCTGAGGGTGCGAATCACCGCGTAGTGGTCGCGCATCCAGCGGAAGGCTCCCATCGCCTGGACGAACGCGACGGCGGCCAGTACGAAGGCGAGTGCCAGCCCCGCCGAGTAGGCGGCGAGGATCGCCGAGCCCTGCAGCACCTCCTCCGCGCTCCCTGCCAAAACGAGGACGGAGGCAAGGACCGTGCCGATGCAGGGGGCCGCGCAGACCGCAAAGGCCGCGCCGAGCAAGGCGCCGGAGCCCCGCTTGCGTGCCTGGGCGAGGAGCCCGGGAGCCAAGATCCGTTCCGGCCACGGGAGAAGCCCGAGGAACGCGAGCCCGAGGACGACGAGCACGAACCCTGCGAGCTCCGCCCGTCGATTCACGTCGAGGACGCTGCCGATCGCGGCGGCCCCGGCGCCGAGGACGACGAAGACCGTCGTGAAGCCGAGGATGAAAGGAATGCTCGAGCGGACGACTCGCCACCCGACGCCGGCCTCGCCGAGCCGGTCGGCCTCGACGGCCGAGACCGCCGAGAGATAGCCGGGAACGAGTGGGAGGACGCAGGGCGTGATGATTGAAAGGAGGCCGGCGAGGAAGGCCAGGGGCAGCTCAGCCATCGAAGCGGGCGAGCTCCCGGTCGAGGCGGCGCTCGGCCTCGGGATCCAGAGGAGGGCGGCCGTTCGATTCGGGTGCGGGCTCCGCCGCCGGCCGCCGCCGGCTCCAGCGCCAGACAAGCACGGAGATGACAGCTGCGCCGGCGAGGAGACCTGCGAGAGGCAGCAGCCAGGCCAGCCAGTGAAAGCCCTCCCGCGGAGGGGCAGCCAGCACCGCCGGGCCAAACTGGGCGACAAGCTCGTCCTTGATCTGCTCCTCCGAGACGCATGCTTCGGCGCGGCGCTGGATGAACGCCTTGATCTGACGAGCGACCGGTGCATCGGACTGGTCGAGCGTCGTCTTGCAGGTCGGGCACATGACCTCGCCCTCCATCCCGGCGAGCGTCGGGCAGGCGGCGGCCGCCGGGCCGGCGAGCACAAGAGCAGTCACGAAGGCCACGAGCGTCCTCACGCCGTCAGGAGCTCCTGCACGCACTCTTCGAAGCGATCGCGGTTCCGGTCGAGGTGGAGGCCGCCCTGGAGCCGCTCGCAAACCAGCTTGCCGTCGGGTCCGATGAAGAAGGTCTCCGGCGCTGCGATCACCCCGTAGTCGCTGAGCGTCGCCCCCGGCCCGTCGTAGGCGATCGGATAGCTCATCTTGTTTTTGCGCGCGAACTCGCGTGCCGCGCCCTTGACGTCGTGGAAGTCGACCCCGAGCACGATCAGGCCCTGATCGCGATACCGCTTCCACGTCGACTCGAGCACCGGCGCCTCCTCCTTGCACGGGTCGCACCACGAGCCCCAGAAGTTCAGGACGACCGGCCGGCCCCGGTAGGAGGCGAGCGAGACCTTGCCCGGACCGTCGAGCCGGTCGAGCCGGAACGCCGGCGCCTGGACGATCTCGCCACGCCCGAGCTTCCGGGCGGCACCTTCGTCCTGCACGGCCAGCTTCCAGACGAGCAGCGCGAAAAGCGCAGCGACGAGCGCCACGGAAAGGACCTGGGCCGCGACCTTTAGCCGGCCTGTCATGCCTAAGAGGCTACGCCCGGACGATGTAGACCGGCGTTCCGACCCGAACATGGCCGAAGAGCCATTCCGCCTCGGAGATGCGCATCCGGATGCAGCCGTGGGACGCCGAGTAGCCGATCGAGGCGGCATCGGGCGTCCCGTGCATTCCGACACCCGGCGAGCTGATGCCCATCCAGCGGGTGCCGAGCGGGTTGCCCGGCCCCGGCGCAATGGGCTTCTCGTTCTTCGCCCAGTCGGAGTCCGGCGGATACCACCAGGGGTTCCGCTGCATGCTCACGATCGAGAAGTGGCCGATCGGTGTCGGGTAGGACGACTGGCCGGTCGCGACTCCGAGCTGCTTCCAGAGCCGCATTCCGCGGTAGAGGTTCAGGCGCTTGGACTCACGCCGGATCACGATGATCGGGCCGTAGCGCGCGCGAGTGACTCCCGGCTCGAGGCGAGTCGCGCGAATGCGGAGCGGCAGGCGCTGGTGAGTGCGAAGCGCTGCGACGATCGCCCGGGTCGCCGTCCGCTGCCGGAGGGCTCGTCCCGGAGCCTCTTTCGTGATGTAGGGACGCATGTTTCGCAGACCCTGGAGCTCGGCGTTCTTCGCAGCCCGGTCGAATCGCTTGCCGAGCACCTTCACGTAGCGCGCGACACCACCGGCGCGAAGGTTGACGAAGAGCGGAATACGCGCGTCCGGCAGCGCGCGCCGGGCCTGGTCGATCGCGAGCTTCACCCGGGCTGCCGAGCCCAGCCGCTGCGGAGTGACGAGGATCGTCTGGTGGCCGAAATGGAGCCGCAATGCCTCGTCGAACTCGGTCTGGACGAGCACCCTGGCTCCCTCGGGAGTCAAGCCGCCGACCTCGGTCTTGCCGACCCAGACCCCCTCGGCGATCAGGTCGGCCTGCGGCGCCCTCGTCGTGGTTCCGACGGTGGTGGTCGCTGTTGTCGCGGTGGTCGTTCCCGTGGTGATCGGGAGCTGGGAGAGGCCCGGCGAGGCAACGATTGCAGCCGCAACCACTCCCGCGCCGAGGCAGGCGAGAACAGCCAGGAGACCAGAGACCCCACGCCTCATGCGGCTCAGTGTAGGAAAAACTCCTGGTTCCGCCAGTTTCTTTACGGCGCGGTCGGCAGTGGAGCCTCCTCGAAACGGCCGCCTCTGACCGCGAAGTCCACGATCATCCGGTCGGTCACCCACTCGACGGGCGCCTGGTCGTCCGTCCACGGATCGTCGGAAGGGGCCGCGGTGCGCGAGTCGGCGAGCAGGCTGTCGACGAGCGGCTTCAACTCCGAGTCGGCCGTGGTCTCCCGTGCAGCCGGCGCACCGTTGATGCCGATCACGATCTGGTTGAAGCGCAGCGGCTGCCACGTCATCACCGTGGGAAGCTCGGTACGAAGCGTCCCTGAGATCTCCCGTGCGAGGTCGTGGTTCTCCGGCGTAGTCGCGACGTTCAGCGCGACGACCCCGCCGGGCGTCAGGCGCTCGCGGACGAGCTCGAAGAACTCTCGGGTGGCCAGATAGAACGGCACGTATGGAGGGCGATAAGCATCGACGATGATCACGTCGTAGCGCCGGTCGGTCTCTCGGAGGAACGCGCGCGCGTCTTGGTCGTGGACGGTGAGCGTCCCGATCTCCCCCATGTCGAAGAACCGGCGCCCCACGTCGCTGACAGCCGAGTCCAGCTCGACTCCGTCGACGTTTGCCCCGGGGTAGTAGCGCTCGTACGCCCGGGCCGCCGTGCCGGCCGCGTTTCCGAGCATTGCAATCCGCTCCGGCTCGCGGGTGAGGAGATGCGGCACCGCGAGATAGGTGTCCCACACCCCACCCGTGAGCACCTCGTCCTCGCGCCAGACCGAGTGCGTCGCGAGGCCCTCGTCCAGATAGAGGCGACGGACACCGTCGCGCTCGACGACCTGGATGAACTGGTAGCGCGACTCGTCCTCGTAGATCAGGCCGCTCTGGCCTTTGACGGCTCCCGGCGGGATCAGGACCAGCGCGGCGAGTCCGGCGGCGAGGACCAGCCATCGACGCCCGAGCAACAAGGCTCCCGCGCCTCCGATGAGCGCGGCGCTCACGATCAGCGTTCGTTGCGTGCCGAACGCCGGAATCGTGACGAGCGCGGAGAGGAACGTCCCGAGCAGGCTGCCGATCGTCGAGAACGCGTAGAGCCTCCCCGCCACGGTCCCGGCGCTCTCGACGTCGGTGATCGCGAGCCTGATCGCGAACGGCGCCACCATCCCGAGCAGGGTCACGGGTGGAACGAAGAGGACGAGGACGCCGAAGAAGGAACCGACCGCTGCCCCCGCGGACACGCGGTCGAGGCCCTCGACGGAGAGCTCGAGAATCGGCCTGGCCGCAAAGGTCGCCAGAGCGATCAGCAACGAGGCGGAGACGACGACGAGGCCCAGGACTCGTTGCGTCGGCCGGCGATCGGCCAACCGGCCGCCGAGCCAGTAGCCGAGGGAGAGCGAGGCGAGCGTCAGGCCGATGACGTTCGCCCAGACGATCGTCGAGTTCCCGAAATACGGCGCGAGGAGGCGCGAGGCCCCGATTTCGGTCGCGAGGGTTCCGACGCCGGCGGCGAAGACGACGCCGGTCAGCGTCGCCCGGCTCGTTCTCAAGTGGTGGCTGTCCGTTTCACGACGACCACTGCGGAGTCGTCGTCGAGCCCGCCGCCGGCAAAGGCCCGCGAGTCCTCGACGACCGCGCGGGCCAGCTGCTCGGCCGGGAGGTGGCGCTGCTCGCTCAGCAGCCGGTTGAGCCTCACGTGCCCGTAGAGCTCCCCGTCTGCGCGCGACTCGACGACGCCGTCCGTGAAGAGGACGACAGCGGCACCCGGTTCGAGCACGGCATGCGCCTCGGGGTACTCCTGGTCGGGCGCGATGCCGAGCGCAAGGCCTCTCGCTTCGAGCCCGACCACGGTTCCGTCCGGACGGATGATCCGGGGCTCAGGATGGCCGGCTCCCGCGCAGGCGAGCTCACCGGTCTCGGGATCGACAGTCAGGTACAGCATGGTCACGAATTTGCCCTCCTCGACCTCGTCGAGGACGACGCCGTTCGCAATGCGCATCAGCTCGGAGGGACTCGGATGCTCTCGGGCCAGAGACCGGAAGACGAACTTCGTCATCGCCATGTCGGCGGCCGCGTCGATCCCCTTGCCAGTGACGTCGCCGACGACAACCGCAAGCCGCCCGTCGGGGAGAACGGTGTAGTCGAAGACGTCCCCGCCGACGTCCAGACGAGCGGAGGACTCGTAGACACTGCCGATCTCGATGCCCGGGATGGTCGGTGGCTCGTCGGGCAGCAGCGACCGCTGCATGGCGTCCGCGAAGGACACCTGCTGCTGGTAGAGGCGGGCGTTGTCGATTGCGAGAGCCGCCTGCGCAGTGAGCGAGCGTGCAGCCTCGAGGGTCTCACCGTCGATGCGGCGCTCGGGGTCGAGCGAGACGAGCGTGAGTGCGGCCATGATCTCGCCCGAAGCCACGATCGGAATCACCGTCGCCGTCGAGCCACGCTCCAGGAAGGGACCGAGGAGCTCGTGGCCACCACCCAGCTGCTCCGCCGCCTGCGGGGTCAGCGCAATCGGGTCGCCCGGCCTGAGCTTCTCCAGAGCTTGCGGGCGCTCGAGGATCGCGGCGAGCGCAGCAGCGAGGCGCGCGTCGGGGACGTGTGTCGCCCGCGGCACCAGCATGTCGCCTCGCGCGTCGGGCATCCGGAGGACGGCGGCGTCGACATCGAGCAGCTCGACGGCTGTTCGGGTCACTGCGGCGACGGTCTCGTCCAGGGAAAGGCTCTCGGAGAACGAGCGTGAGATCTCGTAGAACGCCTCCAGTCGCCGGGCGGCGAGCCGCTCGGCCTTGAGCGCCTTCTCCCGGTCCCGCGCGAGCCGGGCGGTCTCCTCGTGCAGTCCTGCGTTCTGCACGGCAACCGCCAGCTGCCCCGCAAGGGCGGCGAGGAGCGACGATTCGCTCTCCCGCAGGCGACGTGAGGCCGGGAGATACGCGACGAGCAAGCCGATGAGCTCGCCGGCGGCCCGGAGCGGAACGACGACGACGGCCTCGATGCCGGCCTCCCCTACCGCGTCGCGCACGGCTCCGAGCCGCAAGTCGGTCGAGGCGTCGCGGATCTCCACCACCGGCCGGCTCCGCAGTCGGCCGAGCACGACGTCGAGGAGCCCTTCCGCGACCCGGAGATGAGGCCCCGCGAGCCCTCGCTCCGCAGCCGTCTCCAGCCCTCCCGCCTGTCGGAGGTAGAGCGCCCCCCGATCCGTGTCCAGCAGCTCGGCGACCCGGTCGACCGCCGTTTCGAGCGTGTGGGAGAGGGACAGCTCTGCGATCGCC
The DNA here is from genome assembly GCA_046716905.1 of Gaiellaceae bacterium. Taxonomy (GTDB): domain Bacteria; phylum Actinomycetota; class Thermoleophilia; order Gaiellales; family Gaiellaceae; genus JACDAN01. The sequence continues at coordinate 9,885 of JBKJWJ010000296.1, read as the reverse complement.
TGTCCCACGACTGCGAGCAGCGCTCGGCTCTGCTCGAGCTCCTGCACCAGACCGCTCGTGCGTTCCCCGGCGCGAACCGCGTGCGCCGCTCTCGCTCCGAAAGCAGCGAGACCCGCGAGCTCGTCGGCACCGGGCTCCTCCCCGGGCGCGAAGACAAGCCGAAATCCACCGATCGCCGGCTCGCCGAGCCGGATGAGCACGACCCCGTCATCGAGCACCGCGGTCGGACGGTTTCCCAGCGTGCTGTCGGCGTTCCCGAGGGTCGCCGCGTCGACCGTGGCCTCGGCGCCTGCGAGCGCGATGGCCTGCGGCCGCCCGCCCGCCGAACGCCAGAGCACGCACGAGTGGGCACCGGTGACCTCGAGCGCGAGCCGAGCGATCCGCTCTCCGCTTCGAGCCTCCTCGGCGACGGATGCGAGCGCGCGACCGGCCAGCTCCAACATCCCCGAGCGGCTCCCCCCTTCGACATGGCCGTTCGCCGGCTCAATCGCACGGACGAGCAGCGCGGAATGATTCGCGATCAGCCGCGCAAGGAGCACGTCGGATCCGGAGAACGGCTCGCCTGCCCGGGCCAGCTCCAGGCTTGCGATCGCTCCCCCGGCAGACCCGACGGGGCACAGGAGCACTCGAGTGGCTCCCCACCTGCTCGCAAGCCGTCTGACGGCGTCCGGCAGCTCGTCCGCGTCGCTCAGCTCCTCCGTTCCGATGACGTCGGCCGGGAGCCTCGAGCCTTCGAGCTCAGCGCGCAGCGCGGGTGAAGCGGCCCAGACGCCGCGCGTGCGCAACTCCGTCCCACCACGCTCCGCGACTCGGATGACCGCAAGCGTGGCGCCGGTCCCGGCCGCGGCCGCAGCGGCGAGCGCTCCAAGCGCAGCGTCGAGATCGTCCACGTGGGCGAGCTCGCGCCCCGCTGTCGCAAGGCTCTGCAGCGCTGCGGAAGAGACCCCCTGACCGCCCGCGATCACGAGGGAAGTGTAGGGAGGCTAGAGTCCCGCCCATGGCTGAGCCGGCACGGCAACCCGATGCCGTGGAAGAGCCGCCGCTCCCCGATCCGATCGCGGTCGAGCGTGCGTACCGATTCCACAAGACCCGCCGCCGGATTCGGCAAGAGCGGAAACAGGAGCGCGCCCTCGCCCGGCTCCGGTTCTTCGCCGTTCTCCTCGCCCTGCTCGTGCTGAGCGCCTACGTCTCGCTCATCGTCTGGCGGCAAATCGAGCGGCTCTTCGGCCTCTAGCCGCCCGATCCCCGATACTTCGCGCCGTGCAGACTCCAGAGCCTTTCCCAACGGAGACCTACGAGCCCGACGAGCCGGCCGACCGCTTCTCGCCCGACGTCGCCTGGCTGTGGGGCGCAGGCGAGCGGCTGACGTGGCTGTCGGGCCTGATCCTCGCGCTCACGCCGCTGATGGGCTGGTACGTCAATCCGGGCGAGCCGACGGTCGCCGTGATCGGATGGCACACCGGGCCGCTCGCGAAGATCGTGCTGCTCCTCGGCCTCGCGATCGTCGCGCTCCACCTGCTTCATGCCGCAGGGATCGAGCTTCCCGCGACCGTGCCGGAGAGCCTGATCGTGATCGTGCTCGGTTCCCTCGCCACGATCCTGGTGCTCATCCGTGTGATTTCGATCCCAGAGGACTTCCAGCCGGCGAGCCGAGGGGTCGGCCTTTGGATCAGCCTGGTCGCAGCCTTAGCCGTGATCGTGGCCGGCCTCTTACGGGCCTCCGAAGAGCTCTAACCTTCGTGCGCCTACGCGAAGCGGGCACGCTCAGACGCGCAGCAGTTCCTTCGTCCGTGTAATCAGATCCTGGGGATTGAACGGCTTGCCGAGGAAGCCCTGGGCTCCGCGCGCGACAGCGTCGTCGTCGGAACTGTCGGCCTGGCCGCTGAACATGATCACCGGGATCGAGCCCAGGCCGTGGCGCTCGTGCACCCGGCGGAGCATCTCCCAGCCGTCCACGTTCGGCATCATCACGTCGAGCAGGATCAGGTCGGGCGCCTCCTCATCGAGCGCAGCGAGCCCTTCGTCGGCGTCGGCCGCCTCCCGCACCGTGTAGCCGTCCATCTCGAGGTTGACGCGGACGAACTCGCGGATGCGCGCGTCGTCGTCGACGATCAGGACGAGTGGGTTTCCGCGGACACGAGCTCCGCCTGCAGTGCCGGAACCGGCGACGAACGAGTCGAGGTCGCGTCGGCGGTACCGCCTGTGCCCGCCGGGCGTATAGAAGGCCGGCAACCGGCCCTGGTCAGACCATTTCCGAATCGTGCTCTGGGCCACGCCCAGGTACTTGGCCGCCTGACCGAGCGTCAGCCAATCGGTCGCATCACCACCAGGCGGCTGGCGCCGCGCCTTTCCCCCTACCTCGGCCACGGCCTGAATCTAAGCAAACCTGCACTTTCCGTGCGGACCCCGAATCTTTCAGAGAGCGCTCAGGGCGTGGTGACGCTCAGGGCGTGGTGACGGTCACCGTCCGGGTCTCGACCACGCGGCCCGTCTGCGTCCACGGCTTGATCGTGGCGAAGCTCGTGACCGGCTTTCCGGCCGCGGGCCGATCCTCGAGCGCCTGGCCGACGGCCACGCCGATCCCAAAGACGACGACCACCGCCAGGAGGCGCACGAGCCACCGAAGGGCGGCGCTGCGGCGAGGAGGCCTGCGCGTGGACGGGCCGAGCGTCATGGGGCGTAATCGGTCGCGCCGCGCGCGTAGTGGTGGAAGGCTGCGTCCTGAGCCACCGAGAGGCGGCCGGTCGAGCCGGGACGGCTTCCACGCTCGACGACCGCCTCGCGCACCCAGCTGTCGGCGGCGCCGTAGACGTCGGCGAGCTCCTCGAGCGTGAAGTGCTCGCCGACCCGGCGGCGAATCGCCTCCGTCACCGCCTCGACCTGGGCGATCAGGACTTCATACGCGTCCGGGTCCGAGGCTTCGGCCGAAAGTCGCCGGTTGCCCTCGTCCCATTGCTGCCTCGCCACTTCGACATAGCCCTCCACGCCGTCCTCCTACCCAGCCGGCTCGAGAGTGCAGCACCGGCCGGGCCAGGTCGGCTCGATCTCTGCGAGCATCTCCTCCCCGAGCTCGTACCCGGGGCGAGCGAGCGCGAAGGCGATGTGCGCGTGAAGGCACTTCAGGCGTTCGGGCCTGGATGTTCCGCCGATTCCGAGGTCGAGTGAGGCACCGCCTTCCTGGCCAACCCGGCCGGCGGCAAGCTCGTGGCGCACGGTGCGCTGGTCCTCGGTGGCTCGCTCGAGGCTCTCCGAGAGGCGGTCGTCAGCTCTCGCTCGCGCGCTCCACCGCTCGATTCCACCGGCCGCCTCGATCCGTGCGACGGATGCGACCAGGTGCCGGCAGGTCAGGTAGTACGTCGTCGGGAACGGATCTCCGGCGCTGTCGTACGGCGTCTGCTCGGTTACGGCAGGCGCACCGAACGGGCAGCGTGCAGCGACGCGCAGGAAGGCGCGAGGCGTCCTGCCCAGTTGCTTCTCGACGAGTACCCGGTCATCCACCGCCCCCGATCCTAGTCCCGCGCGTTTTCTGCGCTTCGCGCCACTCGTCGATCCCCTTGATGATGAAGAGGCGCTCGCCCGGCTTCACGAGGCCGAGGCGACGGGCCCGGCGGGCAAGCGCCTCCGCCGTGTCGGACTCGGCGACCCGGCGAGCGAGATCGTCACGCTCCGCGCGCAGCTTCCGTACCTCGGTTGCACGCTGCTCGAGCGAGGAGCGGGTCTCCATGTAGCTCTTCAACGGGCGGTAGTAGAGGAGCCCGACCACGAGCACCGTGGCGACGGCGAGCCAGCGCATCACCGGGATGCGGCGGCGGCGGCTTCGTGAACGAGTCGGCTTCGCGCGAGGCGGCATGCAGGGTCGGTTCGCGAGCACCCCGCCCGCTCCTCCCACCGAGCCGTTATTGGGAGGATTCGGCGAGGTATCGGACTATGCCGCCAAACCCTTCTAGGCGTACGAGAGCTTGATCATGTCGGTGGTGCCGGGGAGGTTGACCGCCGTCCCGGCTGTCAGCACCACCAGATCGCCCTCGTCGAGCAGGCCGGACTCGCGTCCCGCCTCGAGCGAGCGCGTCCAGAGCTCCTCGACGTCGGACGCCTGAGGCATCTCGATCGGCGTCACTCCCCACTCGAGCGTCATGTGCTGGAGCGCATGCTTGTGGTGCGAAAGTCCGATGATCGGGCGGTGCGGCCTCAGCCTCGCGACGACGGACGCTGTGCGCCCGGTAAAGGTCGGGACGAGGATCGCCTTGGCCCCCAGTGTCTCCGCCAGGTCGCAGGCCGCATTCGACATCGCCTGGCCGACCGTCGGCTCGTCGCCGGGCTGGGGAAACTGGTGGCGGTACTCGATGCTCGGCTCGATCGTCCTCGAGATCCGGTCCATCGTGCGCACGGCCTCGAGCGGGTAGCGCCCGATCGCCGTCTCCTCCGAGAGCATGAGCGCCGAAGTCCCGTCGAGGATCGCGTTCGCGACGTCGCTCGCCTCCGCGCGGGTCGGGCCTGCCTGCTGCACCATCGACTCGAGCATCTGCGTCGCCGTGATCACCGGCCTCCCGTAGTCGAGTGACGCCTTGATGATCCGCTTCTGAAGCAGCGGGACGACCTCGGCTCCGATCTCGACGCCCAGGTCGCCCCGGGCGACCATGATCGCGTCGGCCTCCTCGAGGATCGCCGGCAGTGCGTCGACCGCCTCCGCCTTCTCGCTCTTCGCGCTCACATGGGCATGCGATCCCGCCTGCTTGATCAACCCTTTGAGGTCTCTCACGTCTGCCGCCGAGCGGACGAACGACAGCGCGACGAAATCGACGCCGAGGTCCAGCGCGAAGTCGAGATCGTCCATGTCCTTTCGCGTCAACGCCGGAATCGGAACCGGCACGCCCGGGACGTTCACGCCCTTGTTTGAGGAGACCGGACCGCCGATCAGCACCGTGCAACGCGCTCGCCCGCCGTCCACTGCATCGACCCGAAGGCGCACGAGCCCGTCGTCGATCAAGACCTCGTGGCCGACCTGCAAGACCTGACCGATCACCGCCGGGAGGACGGGAAGCTCGCCCGGTTGAGCGTCTTCACCCGTGACGACGATCTCCGTCCCCTCCTCGAGCTGCATCGGGGCCTCGAGCTCGCCGAGGCGGAGTTTGGGTCCCTGAAGGTCGGCGATCAGCGCGATCGGCCCGACAGCGGCGGCTTCGGCCTCCCGCGCCATGCGCGCGTACTCGGCGTGCTCGGCGTGGTTGCCGTGGGAGAAGTTGAGGCGGGCGACGTTCATCCCGGCCGCGGCCAGGGCGGTGACTCGCTCCTGGGTCTGGGACGCCGGTCCGAGCGTCACGACGATCTTGGTGCGACGGGGCACCGTGGAGGCCACGGGGCTCAGCGTAGCCGGAGCGGAATCGACGACTCGTGCGTCCGGGAGCCGTTCGCCGCGGAGACCTCGAACACGGTGAGCGTGCCCTCCTGAGCCTGGGCAACCTCGTAGGGAACCGTGAACTCGAAGGTGCCGCGCGTGCCGCTTCCGGAGGTCGCGGTGACGAAGTCCTTCTTCAGGACCTTCCCGGCGGCGTCCTTCAGCTCGTACTCGAACGTCGCCTCGAAGGTATTCGCCGTGCCGGTGACCTCGAAGCCGGGCTCGACCTCCTCGGATGGGACCGGCGACTCGACGAGGACCGCGGGAGTCTCGCTCTCAAAATCAGCACGCCCGACTGGTGAATCGGCGCCGACATCGACCCGCGTTACGGTGGGGAACTGCGTCAGCGTGTAGACGATCTGCGCCAGGGCGTCGTCCTGGGTCAGTTGTTGGGAGAGTTGAACACTCGCCACTCCACCGTCAATCGTCAGGGACTCGAGCTCCGTTCCCGCCGGAATGGCGGTCTCGAGGCCCTCCTCGGTAGTGGGGCCTTTGAAGAGCTCACCCAGAGCGGCGGCACCGGGCTGCGACCCGGCGACGACTGCACGAGACGCCGGCGCGACCTTGCCGTCGCGTAGGAAGTAGACCTTCAGGACGGCGGGAGCCTCGTTGGGCACTGTCCCGGCGCCGGTCTCGGTCACGGTCTCGCGTACCGTCACCGTGGTCGTCTCACCGTCCCCACCGCAACCGGCGAGGACGAGCAGGACCGCGAGAACGCTAAGGACGCCTGGGAAACGCACTCCACCCGGGATATTCGGCATCCCGGCCCAGCTCCTCTTCGATCCGGAGCAGTTGGTTGTACTTCGACGTCCGGTCCGACCGCGACGGCGCGCCCGTTTTGATCTGGCCGGTATTGGTCGCGACGGCGAGGTCGGCGATCGTCGTGTCCTCTGTCTCCCCCGAGCGATGGGAGATGACGACGGCGTAGCCGGCGGACTTCGCGAGCGCAATCGCCTCGAGGGTTTCCGTGAGCGTCCCGATCTGGTTCACCTTGACGAGGATTGCGTTTGCGACGGTCGCCTCGATTCCGCGCTGGAGGCGGTCGACGTTCGTGACGAAGAGGTCGTCGCCGACGAGCTGCAGGCGATCGCCGAGCTCCGTGGTCTGCTCCTTCCACGCGGCCCAGTCCTCTTCTGCCGCGCCGTCCTCGATCGAGACGATCGGATACTGCTCGACGAGCCCGGCCCAGTACTCGCTCAGCTGCTGGGCGTTCGCCTCCCGTCCCTCAAACCGGTAGACGTCGTCGTCGCCGATCAGCTCGGTCATCGCGGGGTCGAGGGCGATGGCGATTCGCTCCCTGTGTCCGGCGCGCTCCGCGGCCTCGAGGATGGCCTCGATTGCGGCCTCGCTCGACTCGAAGTCTGGAGCGAAGCCGCCCTCGTCCCCGACTGCTGTCGCGAGCCCGCGCTCCTCGAGGAGCGATTTCAGCGTGTGGAACGTCTCGACCGCGATCTGCAGGCCTTCCGAGAAGGTTTCAGCTCCGCCCGGGACGACCATGAACTCCTGGAGGTCGAGCGAGTTGTCGGCGTGGGCCCCGCCGTTCACGACGTTCAGCATCGGCACCGGCAGCACATGGGCATCCGCCCCGCCGACCCAGCGGTACAGCGGAACGCCCGCCTCCGACGCGGCGGCCTTGGCGACCGCCAGGGAGACGCCGAGCATCGCGTTCGCACCGAGGCGGCCTTTGTTCTCCGTGCCGTCGAGCATCACAAGAGCCGAATCGATTCCGGCCTGATCTTCGGGATCCATGCCGAGGATTGCCGGCGCGATCTCCTGGCCGACGTTCTTGACCGCCTGTGAGACTCCCTTGCCAAGCCACGCGCTCGGGTCTCCGTCGCGGAGCTCGACCGCTTCGAACTTCCCGGTCGACGCGCCCGACGGAACCGCAGCCCGACCGACGGCCCCAGACTCGAGGTCGGCTTCGACCTCGACCGTGGGATTGCCCCGTGAGTCGAGGATCTGTCGGGCGCGGATGTCGGCGACTGGGCTGCTCAACGCATGGAGTCCTTCGCGGCGTCGAAGTATCGGTCTTTCTCCTCGAGCGTGAGGAGAGTGAAGTCCTCACCCGCCTCCTGGGCGAGCTGCTCGGCCCGCTCAACCCGGTCGGCGAACCGCTTCGAGGTCGCACGCAAGGCCAGCTCCGGGTCGACGTTGAGTTTCCGAGCGACGTTGACCGCGGCGAACAGAACGTCACCGAGCTCCTCGAAAACGTGCGCGTCCGGCTCCGCCTCGGGTGCCGGCTCGCGCGTGCCCGCCAGCGCCTCACGCAGCTCACGCAGCTCGTCGTCGAGGTCGGCGAGCGCACCAGCGGCGTCCGGGTATTCGAAGTTGATCGCGGCCGCGCGCCGCTGGAGCTTCCGCGCGAAGAGCAGCGACGGAAGCGTTTCGGGCACGTGGTGGAAGATCCCTTCCCTCTGTTCCTGCTCGGCCTTGACGCGATCCCACGTCTCGCGCACCCGCCCCGGCGTCTGCGCGTCGGCCTCTCCGAAGACGTGAGGATGGCGGCGGACGAGCTTCTCCTGGATCCCGCGGGCCACCGACTCGAGCGAGCCGGCTCCGCGCTCCTCGAGCAGGAGAGCGAGGAAGTAGGTCTGGAAGAGAAGGTCGCCGAGCTCGTCCTCAAGCTTGCTGTCCTCGCCGGAGAGCGCCGCGTCGGCAACCTCGTAGGCCTCCTCGACCGTGTGAGGCACGATCGTCTTCGCCGTCTGCTCGTGGTCCCACGGGCAGTCGCGCCGGAGGCGCTCGGTCAGGTGCTGGAGATCGAGGAGTGCGTCGGCGAGTGAATCGGGCGCGGCCAGAGAGCTAGCCGGTTGCGGCGTCGTCCGACTCTTTCGGCTTGTAGCCGACCTGGTACTTCGTCTCGTCCTTCAGGTCCTTGCGCATGTCGGCGACCCACTTCTCCATCTCCTTGTTGCGGTTCTCCTGGAGGAGTTGCTGCCGGATCGCTTCCTTGACCTGCGTGAACGGGGTCGCCTGGCTCTTCTTCGCGGGGCCCAGGGCCTGGATGATGTGCCACCCGTACTGTGTCTTCGTCGGCTTCGAGATGCCGTTGTCGCCGATCGTGAAGGCGACCTGCTCGAACTCGGGGACGAGCTGGCCCTTCGTCGCCGTCATGCGCCCGCCCTGGCTCTTGGAGGCCGGATCCTGCGAGTGCTTCTTCGCGATGGCCTTCCAGTCACCGCCGGCCTTCAACTGGGCGTAGAGCTGGTCGGCGAGGGGCTTGCCCTTGACGAGGACGTGGCGCACCGACCTGGTCTCGGGCGTCCCGTACTGCGCCTTGTTCTTGTCGTAGTACTTCTTGACCTGGTCGTCGGTGACCTTCACGCCGGAGGTGACCTTCTTGAAGATCGCCTCCTGGACGAGGTTGGCGCGGATGATGTCGCGCGCCTGCTCCTCGCCGAGGCCCTGCGATTTGATCTCGGCCTGGAACTTCTTCTTGTCGCCCTGGTGGCGCTCCTTGATGTACTGGTCGATCCGCTTGTCGACGGCCTCGTCGCTCACGTCGATCTTGAGATCGTCCGCCTTGACCTCGAACTGGGTGCGCTGGACGAGGAAGCGCATCGCCTGGTCGCGGAGCTGCACGTATTCAGGTGTTCCGACCTTCGGGAACGGGCGCTTCTGCGCGTCGTAGCTGCGCTTCGCGTAGGTGACCAGCTCGTCGAACTCGGATTTCGCGATCGACTGATCGCCGACGACCGCGACGGAGTCCGACGACACCGTTTTGGAGCCGCCGTCGCCGCCACAGGCCACGGCAAAGACCGTAAGCCCGAGGGCGAGAACCACTGTGAGAATGACCCGTTTCATGAAAAAGCGCCCGCTTACGCTGCGCGACGCCCTTCGAGAATAGCATCGACCAAGCGCACCGCTCCGCCAAAAACATCGTCTCTTAACGAGACCTCTTTACGGGCGCTCGTGTAGATCGCGGTGTCGATTCTGCGCCGCAGCTCGCGCAGCTCGCCGGAGCCCAGGACGAGCGGCCCGACGGTTGCACGGCCACCGCGGAAGACGAGGTAGTCGGCGCCGAGCGTGGCCACTTTGATCCGCACCTCCTGGATCGAGAAGAGATTCGAGACGGGTTCCGGGAGGGGACCGAAGCGGTCGATCGTCGAGGCTTCGAGCTCGCGCAGCTCGTCCTCGGTCTCGACGAGGGCCAGTCGCCGGTGCAGGTCGATCTTCATCGCCTCCGAGTCGACGTACGTGTTCGGCACGAACGCGTCGACCCGGGCGTCGATGCGAACGGGCCGCGCGGTGGGGCGCCTCTCGCCGGAGAGCTCGGCCACGGCCTCTCCGAGCAGCTCGACGTAGAGTTCGAATCCCAGCGCCGCGACGTGACCCGACTGCTCCGCGCCGAGAAGATCACCGGCGCCACGGATCTCGAGGTCGCGCATGGCGAAGGCGAAGCCGGCGCCGAGCTCCGTGTGGTCGGCGAGGGTGGCGAGGCGGGCGCGTGCTTCCGGGGTGAGCTCCGACGCATCGGGATACAGGAGGTA
>JBKJWJ010000295.1:0-4467 GCA_046716905.1 Gaiellaceae bacterium | reverse complement strand
TGGTGGAAGGCGATCACGTATCCCGAGCGGATCGACTATGTCGGCTTCCAGAACGACGAGCTCGTCTTCGTCCTCGCGATCGAGAAGCTGCTCGAGCTCGAGGTGCCTCAGAAGGCGGTCTGGATGCGGATGCTGCTCTGCGAGCTCAACCGGATCCACTCGCACCTCGTCTTCCTCGGAACGGGGGCGCTCGAGCTGGGCGCGATCTCCATGTTTTGGTACTGCTTCCGCGAGCGCGACCTGATCCTCGACCTCTTCGAGCTGGTCACCGGCGTGCGCATGCACACGCGCTACTTCCAGACCGGTGGCCTCGCCGAGGACATCCCCTCCGGCTTCTATCCGGAGTGCCGCAAGTTCATCGAGTGGATGCCGAAGGCGGTCGACGACTACGAGTCGCTGATCGGGCGTCAGGAGATCTGGCTCGACCGGACGCAGGGGATCGGACTCCTATCCGCCGACGATGCGATCGCCCTCGGCCAGTCCGGCCCGGTGCTGCGCGCGTCGGGCGTCGACTGGGATCTGCGGAAGACCCAGCCCTACCTCGCCTACGACGAGGTCGACTTCGACGTCCCCGTCTACCAAAACGGCGACGTCTACGACCGGTATCGCGTTCGGATCGACGAGATGCGCCAGTCGGTCCGGATCGTCGCGCAGTGCCTCGACCGGCTCGAGGCGATGGAGGGCGAGCCGTGGATCGCGGACGACCGGAAGGTGGTCCTGCCGCCGCGCCACGAGCTCCACACCTCGATGGAGTCGCTGATCCACCATTTCAAGATCGTCACCGAGGGCTATCGGGTCCCCGAGGGCGAGGTCTACGTGGCGATCGAGTCGCCCCGCGGTGAGAAGGGCTGCTACGTCGTCTCCGACGGCGGCCCGCGGCCCTGGCGCGTGAAGTTCCGGGCGCCGTCGTTCGTCGCTCTCGAAGCGACCGCCACTTGCATGACCGGCGCGCTCGTCGCCGACCTGATCGCGATCGTCGGCTCCCTCGACTCCGTCATGGGAGACACGGACCGATGACCGCTGCCGAGAATGCTGCGAGTTTTCAGCAGCGAGTCGACGAGCTGAAGGCTCGGTATCCCGATCCCGACTCAGCCGTCATGGGCGCACTTCACCTGGCCCAGGCGAGCCATGGCGGCTGGCTTCCACCGGCAGCGCTCGAGGAGGTCGCCGAGGCGATGGAGATGACGCCGGCCTACGTCCAGTCGGTCGCGTCTTTCTACGACATGTACAACCTCGCGCCCGTCGGGCGGCACATGGTCGAGGTCTGCACCAACCTCTCCTGCGCGCTCGCGGGCGCCCAGGGGGTCGTGGACGCCTTCGAAGAGCAGCTCGGCGTCGCCCCGGGCGAGACGACCGAGGACGGCGAGGTCACGTTCCGCTTGATCGAGTGCGCCGGCGGCTGCGGCTACGCGCCCGTCGTCGTGGTCGACCATCGCTACCGCGAGCCGGTCCGCCCGGAGCAGGTGCCGGCGATCGTGGAAGAGCTTCGAGGCGGCGCGAACCATGGCTGAGCTCACCGTTCTGAGAGACGCTGCGCAGCGCGATCTCACGAAACTCGACCAGTACCGGGCGACGGGCGGCTACCAGCAGCTCGAGAAAGCCCGCGGCATGAGGCCGGAGCAGCTCATAGAGACCATCTCGAGCGCGAAGCTGCGAGGACGAGGCGGCGCCGGCTTCGCAATGGGGCGGAAGATGAGCCTCGTCCCGACTCCCGACAAGCGGTCGGGCCCCGCGTATGTCGTGTCGAACGCGGACGAGTCGGAGCCCGGCGCCTTCAAAGACCGCGAGATCATGCGCCGGACCCCGCACAGGTTCATCGAGGGCTGCCTGATCGCCGCCCACGGCATCCAGTCGAAGAACATTTTCATCTACATCCGCGGCGAGTACCTGACGGAGTACGAGGTCCTCGCGCGGGCGGTCGAGGAGGCGCGCGCAGCCGGCGTCTTCGGCGACACGGATGTCGTCGTTCACCGCGGCGCGGGTGCCTACATCTGCGGTGAGGAGTCGGCGCTCCTCGACTCGCTCGAGGGCAAGCGCGGACAGCCGAGGCCGCGACCGCCGTTCCCGCCGGTGACCGGGCTCTACGCCGGCCCGACGCTCGTCAACAACGTCCAGACGCTGGCGAGCGTCCCGGCGATCCTCGAGCTCGGAGTCGAGCGCTACACCGAGATCGGTGTGGAGGCGGCTCCCGGGACCGTCGTCTACTCGCTCTCGGGCAACGTCAACAAGCCGGGGAACTACGAGCTTCCGCTCGGGACGACCCTCCGCGACCTGATCTTCGAGCACGGCCACGGAGTCGCTGAAGGCCGCGGACTGAAGGCGATCATCCCGGGCGGGTCATCTGTGCCGGTCTTCACGCCCGACCAGCTGGACGTCCCGCTCGACTTCGACGCCGTCCAGGCTGCGGGCTCGTTCCTCGGCTCGGCGGCGGTGATCGTCGTCGACGATCGCGCCTGCATGGTGCAGCTCGGCCTGCGGGCGGAGAAGTTCTACATGCACGAGTCGTGCGGCAAGTGCACGCCCTGCCGCGAGGGCACGCGCTGGCTCGTCCAGCTCCTGGAGCGGATCGAGCACGGTCACGGGACGCAAGGCGACCTCGACCTCCTGCGGAACGTCTGCGACCGGATCCTCGGCAAGTCGCTCTGCGCCCTCGGCGACTTCGCCGTCTACTGCGTCGCTAGCTATGTGGACAAGTTCTATGACGAGTTCCAGCGCCACATCGACGAGGGCGGCTGCCCGTTCGGCGGCGAGTCCTCGATCGAAGGCGTACTCGCGCCGAGCGACATGCACACCCACTCGCCCGTGGCCTCCCCGGTGCCGGCATGAGCGCGATCGAGCTCGTCACGATCACGGTCGACGGCGTCGAGGTGCAGGTGCCCAAGGGCCTCGGACTCGTCGAGTCGGCGGCAGCGGCCGGCATCGAGATCCCGGTCTTCTGTTACGAGCCGCGGATCGGCCCGCCGATCGGAGCCTGCCGCATGTGCCTCGTCGAGGTCGAGGGGATGCCGAAACTGCAGGCCGGCTGCACGCTGACGGCGCAGGACGGAATGGCGGTCCGCACCGCGCAGAGCTCCGAGAAGGCCGCGGACGGCCAGGAGTCGACGCTCGAGTTCATCCTCGTCAACCACCCGCTCGACTGCCCGGTCTGCGACAAGGGCGGGGAGTGCCCCCTCCAGGATCTGACGTTCCGCTACGGGCCCGGGAACACGCGGATGAACTTTCCGAAGCGGACATTCGACAAGCCGATTCCGATCAGCCCGCTGATCGCCCTCGACCGGGAGCGTTGCATCCTCTGCTACCGCTGCACACGGTTCTCAGGCGAGGTCGCCGAGGATGGGCAGCTGGTCGCGAAGAACCGCGGTGCCCAGACCGTGATCGCGACGTTCGAGGACGAGCCGTACCGCGGCCAGTTCACCGGCAACGTGATCGAGCTCTGCCCGGTCGGGGCGCTCACGTCGACGCCTTATCGGTTCGAGGGGCGGCCGTGGGAGATCCAGAACGTCCCGTCGGTCTGCGGCATGTGCCCGGTCGGCTGCAACATCAGCGCGACGACGCGGGAGGGGAAGGTCAGGCGAGTCGTCTCGCGGAACCATCCCGAGGTCGACGAGGGCTGGCTCTGCGACAAAGGCCGCTTCGCCTTCGGCCATCTGCAGGCGGTCGACCGCATCGTCGATCCGATCCGCCGCGGGCAGCCTCGGTACGAGGAGCTCTCGTGGGACGACGCGGTGGACGAGGCCGAGCGGCTGCTCCGCGGTGCCGAGGGCCGCATCGTGATGGCGCTGTCAGGGTCGGAGACCGTCGAGCTCGCGTATGCCCTCGGCAAGCTCATGCGACAGGGGCTCGGCTCGCACTGCGCCGTCCTCCCGGAGCAGGTCGACGACGCCTACGACGCCTACCGGGCGCCGCTTTCGACGATCCGTGACGCATCCTTGGTGGTCGTGCTGGGCGACGAACCGGTCGCGGAGCGGGCGCCGATCGTCGAGCTCTGGATCAAGGCAGCGCAGCGCAACGGCGCCGAGCTCGTCCGGCAGAGCCGGCCCGACGACGAGCTCGCGCAGCGGCTCCGTCGCGCCGATCGCGCCGTGCTCGTCATCTCGGGCGGAGACGGAGTCGGGCTGGCCGCGGCTGCCGGGCTCGACCGCCAAGGCTGTGCGACGTTCGCCCTCCCGGCAACCGCCAACGGACGCGGAGTGGCCGACGCCTGGGCCGCGGCCGCCGATGCGGAAGCGGAGGATCCCGAGCCGATCGGGCTGTTGATCGTCTCGGGGGACGAGGCCGCGGCGGACCCACACGTCCGGGCCATGGCCGAACGGGCCGAGAACGTGCTCGCGATCGGGATGTTCCGGCGCTTGATGACGCCCTGGGCCGACCTCGTTCTTCCGGGGACGAGCTATCTCGAGCGCGACGGCACCTATGTCAACCTCGAAGGCCGGCTCCAGCGCCTCCGCCGCGCCTCGATCCCGCCTG
>JBKJWJ010000294.1:0-24102 GCA_046716905.1 Gaiellaceae bacterium | reverse complement strand
CAGCTCGCGTATATCCCCGAGCTCGAGGAGATTGCAACCGAGCGGCTCGATGCGTGGTCGTCTCTCTGGGGGACCGTCAACACCCGCTCGCTCACCCGTGCCGATCCCGAGCGTCGCCGGCTGCAGCTCTCGACGCACTACCGGATGGTCAACCGGCGGTGGGAGCGAATCAGCGCCGGCGACCTCGCCTGGTGCGGAACGCTCTACCCGAGCCAGGGCCACGCGCAGGACGCCGAGATGTCCCTCGCGGAGTACGAGGACTTCGTGCACGGCGCCTGTCACACGCGGGAGGGCGACGATCCGATCGCGCACTGGCAGGCGATGTCCGAGACGATGAACGCCCGTGCCGGCGAGCTCGCCGGTGTCCGTGAGATCCGCATCGTCGGCCCGGAGACGGACCTGCGCGTCGTGGTCGAGGGCCGGCAGTGGATTCCCTCCGACGGCAAGCACAACATGCCCGACGGCGAGATCTTCACGAGCCCCGTCGAGACCGGGACGAGCGGCGAGATCTTCTTTGCCTTTCCTTCGGTGTTCCAGGGCCAGGAGGTCGAGAACGTCCGCCTTCGCTTCGAGGGAGGCAGCGTCGTCCACGCTGAGGCGACCTCCGGCGAGGAGTACCTCCGCTCGCTGCTCGACACCGATGACGGCGCGAAGGTTCTCGGCGAGGTCGCGTTCGGCCTCAACTACGAGATCGACCGGTTCACGCGCGACATCCTGTTCGACGAGAAGATCGGCGGGACGATGCACGTGGCCCTCGGCGGAGGCTTCAACGAGGCCGGAACCGAGAACAAATCGGACCTCCACTGGGATCTGATCTGCGACCTCCGGCAGGAGGGCGAGGTGTACGCGGACGGCGAGCTCGTCTGGAAGGCGGGGTCGTTCGTGTCCGACCCGGTAGCTGTCCGTGCTTGACCCACGGCACCGCAGGCTCGCCGAGGTTCTCGTCGGCTACTCGACCGCGGTCGCCTCTGGCGACAAGGTGCTCATCGAGGCCGCGGGATCCGCTTCGCCGCTCGTCCGGGAGCTCTACGGCGCAGCGCTCAAGGCCGGCGGCCACCCGCAGGCGAACCTGGGCCTCGACGAGGCCGAGGAGACGCTTCTTCGCGAAGGAAGCGACGCGCAGCTCGAGTGGATCGCGCCCGATCTCGAATGGAAGGTCGACCGAGGCGATGTCTGGATGGTGATCGATGCGCCCGTCAACACCAAGCGCCTGAGCGGTGTCGAGCCGGGGAGGATGAGCGCCCGCCTCAAGGCTCGCGCGCCCATCCAATCGAGGTACCTGGAACGTTCGGCTGCCGGTGACTTTCGCTGGGTGATCTGCGGGTATCCAACCGAGTCCGCCGCACAGGACGCGGGCCTCTCGCTGCGCCAGTACGAGGACGTGCTCTACCGGGCGGCGTTCCTGGACAAGGACGATCCCGTGGCAGCCTGGAAAGGCTTCGGCGACCGGCTCGAAGAGGTCGGGTCGTTCCTCGACGAGGTCAAGGAGCTTCGGATTGTCGGCGAGGACACAGACCTGACGCTCGGAGTCGAGGGCAGGACCTGGATTCGCTCCAAGGGGTTGCGCAACTTTCCCGACGGCGAGGTCTTCACCGGGCCAGTCGAGACGAGCGTCGAAGGCACGATCCGTTTCACCTTCCCGGCGATGATGCGCGGGCGGCAGGCGGAAGGCGTCCAGCTTCGCTTCGAGGGCGGGGAGGTCGTCGAGGCGACAGCGACCCGCGGCCAGGATTTCCTCCGGGAGATGATCGCGCTCGACGACGGCGCGAAGCGAGCGGGCGAGTTTGCCTTCGGGATGAACCACGCGATCAGCGAGTACACGGGGAATCTGCTGCTCGACGAGAAGATCGGCGGAACCGTTCACCTGGCGCTCGGACGCTCGGTTCCGGGGACCGGCGGGGAGAACGCGTCGGGGTTGCACTGGGACATCGTGTGCGACCTTCGGGACGGGGGAGAGGTCTACGCAGACGGCGAGCTCGTCTACCGCGATGGAGCTTTTCTGAACGGCGCCTCCTGAGCTTGAAGCTCGCGGTCCTCTCCGACACGCACATGCCGAGAGGCACCAGGCGCCTTCCAGAGGAGTGCCTTCGCCGTCTCGGAGAGGCCGATCTCATCCTCCATGCGGGCGACTTCGTCGGCCTGTCCGTCTTCGAGGAGCTCGGTGAGCTCGCGCCCGTGCAGGGAGTGGCGGGGAACATGGACGACGCCGACCTCGGCACCCGGCTCCCGAAACGCCGAGTGGTCGAGGCGGACGGGATCTTGATCGGCATGGTGCACGACGGAGGGCCGGCCCACGGTCGGGCCGAGCGACTCGTCCAGGCCTTTCCCGGCTGCGGCGCCGTCGTCTACGGCCACACACACCTGCCCGAGGCGTTCCAGGCCGGGGAAACGTGGGTCTTGAACCCCGGAAGCCCGACCGAGCGCCGGTCTTCGCCCCATCATTCGATGATCGTCCTGGAGGTCGCAGGCGGATTCCTTGACGTGCGAACACATGTTCTGTAGCATGGCGAACACATGTTCGTACGCATCGCATTCGTCACCGTGCTGGTCATGGTCTTCGCCTGGAGCGTCATGACGCGCGTGTCCGAGGCGACTGGTTCGGGCAAGGCCTACCAGGTGCAGGTCGGAGACACGCTGTGGTCGATTGCCTCCGCGCACTATGGCGGCGACCCGAGGCAGGGAGTCTGGGCGATCCAGCGCAAGAACGACCTCGGTGGCTCGGCGCTGACGCCGGGTCAGACGCTCGTCTTGCCCTAAAGGGCTCCAGGGTGGGGTGGCGGCCCTCCTAGACTCTCCGCGTGGACCTCGATCTCGTCTTCCTCGGCACGTCGGGGTCGATGCCGACCGCCCAGCGGGCGCCGAGCGCAATGCTCCTCCGCAGGGGCGGGGAGCGGCTGCTCTTCGACTGCGCGGAGGGGACGCAGCGCCAGCTCCTGCGCTCGAACGTCGGTCTGATCGAGCTCCGCGAGATCTTCCTCACGCACTACCACGCTGATCACTACCTGGGTCTGCCGGGAATGCTGAAGACGTTCGCGCTCCGGGGGCGTGAGACGCCGATCACGATCTACGGGCCGAAGGGCCTCGTTGATCTCTTCGCATCGCTCCGCCGGATCTTCGGGAGGCTCACCTACCGCTACGAGCTCAGAGAGCTGGAACCAGGGGAGGTGCTGGAGCGGGGCGACTACCAGCTGGCCACGTTCGCGGTCGACCACGGCGTCTCCGCGATCGGGTACGCGCTCGTCGAACGCCCCCGTCCCGGTCGCTTCGACGCGGGCGCGGCCGATGTGCTCGGGATCCCCGAGGGGCCGGAGCGGGGAGCCCTCCAGGCCGGAGAGTCGGTCACCCTGCCCGATGGAAAGGTGATCACGCCCGACTCCGTGCTGGGACCGACCCGGCCCGGGCGAAAGCTCGTGATCGCCGCCGACACCGCGTACGCCCGCTCGGTCGTCGATGCGGCGCGGGGAGCGGACCTCCTCGTCCACGAGGCCACTTTTGCGGAAGAGGAGCGGGATCGCGCGCACGAGACGCTTCACTCGACGGCTCACGAGGCGGCGGGTGTCGCGCAGGCCGCAGAGGTCGGGCTCCTGGCGCTCACGCACCTCTCGAACCGCTACTTCGGCGGCGAGATCGAGCGGGAGGCACAGGCCGTCTTCCCGGACACCGTCGTCCCCCGCGACCTCGATATCATCGTCGTCCCGTTCCAGGAGCGAGGAGCGCCAGAGCTCGTGAAGGGAGGAGCCACGCACAGGCACGCGCAGCCGGCTCCGAGGCTGGAAGCCGTCCCCACGGCGGAGGAGGCCCCGCTGTGAGTCGGATGGTGCAGGTCGCCGTTGCCGGCGACGTCACGGAAGCGGAGGAGCTGGAGGCCATGCTTCGCGCCGCAGGAATCGAGACGCAGCTCGAGCCCGCGATCGATCACCACCCGAGCGAGGTGGAGGACGCGCCGCAAAAGGTCCTCGTCCCCGAGGCGTCGCTCGACGCCGCGCTCCACGCCATCGAGTCCCTCAGCGACCCCGAAGACATCGTCGACGCCTGACTTCGGCCGCGTCGCGGCGGCGTACGACCGCCTGCGGCCCCAAGACGACCACTGGTGGGAGCTCCTCGAGCTCCTTGCCGACGAGGGCGACCTGCTCGGCCGGCGGGTTCTGGACGTCGGTTGCGGAACGGGGCGGTGGTCGGAGGCACTCACGGCGCGCGGCTCGCGCGTCTGGGGGATCGATGCGTCGCCGGAGATGGTCGAGTTGGCCCGGCAGCGCGGTGTCAACGCGAAAGTCGCCCGGGCCGAGGCACTGCCCTTCAAGGACGGCTGGTTCGAACGGGCATTGCTCGTACTCGCCGTCCACGTCCTCGACCGGCAGCGCGCGTTCGCAGAGCTCGGGCGGGTGGTGGGCCCGGACGGGCGGCTCGCAATCGCCACGTTCGACCACGCCCAGTTCGACGACTACTACCTGAGCCCGTACTTCCCCTCACTCGCAGACATCGACCGGGCGCGGTTCCCGACGAGATCGGCGCTCCACCAGGAGCTCGAAGCAGCGGGCTTCGCCGCGCAGACGATCCCGGTTCAGCAGCGAAAGACGCTGGACCGGGGCCAGGTGCTCGAGCGCGTGCGCGGGAAGTTCATCTCGACGCTGCAGCTGCTCGACGAGGATGAGTACGCCGAAGGCCTCGTGCGAGCCGACCGCGAGCTGCCGGACCAGGTCGAGGCCGAGCAGCACCTCCTGGTGGTCGTCGCCTCGAAGGCCTGATCAGGCGCCGTCCGGCCACCCTTGTAATCTCCCGTTCGCTCTACGTCCTTTAACTCGGTCCGGAGAGGCCGGAAAGGAGAGCGCTTGACGCTGCCTGCCCAGACGAGCGAGAAAGTCCTGCTGGACGAGTCCGCGATCGCTCGCACGCTGACACGCATCGCGCACGAGATCATCGAGGGCAACCCGGATCTCGACCGGGTCGCGCTAATCGGAATCCACACGCGAGGTGTCCCGATCGCGCAGCGACTGCGCCGGCTGATGCACGAGTTCAGCGGCGAGGAGGTTCGGACCGGGTCGCTCGACATCACCTTCTACCGGGACGACGTCCAGGTGCGGGGTGGCGAGCCGCCGAGGCAGGCTCAGCCGGTCGTGCGCTCGACGCGACTCGACTTCCCCCTCGAAGGGATGACGTGCGTGCTCGTCGACGACGTCCTCTACACGGGGCGCACGATCCGGTCCGCGATCGAGGCCCTCTTCGACTACGGGCGTCCCGCGCGCGTACAGCTCGCCTGCCTCGCCGACCGCGGGCACCGAGAGCTTCCCATCCGTCCCGACTACGTCGGCAAGAACCTGCCGACCTCCCGCGGCGAGCGGATCCAGGTGCAGCTCGTCGAGGTCGACGAAGTCGACCGAGTCCTGCTCGTCCCCGCCCCGGAGGAAGCCCATGACTGACCTACGCGTCATGCGCGACGACCTGCTGCCGCCGCCGCCAACCGAACGCCGGCATCTCGTCTCCGTCGCGGACCTGTCGCGCGACGACATCGAGCGGCTGCTCGGCACCGCCCGCAACTTCTCCCGCTCGCTGGAACGGGAGATGAAGAAGCTGCCGACGCTTCGCGGCCGGCTCGTCATCAACGTCTTCTACGAGTCATCGACCCGAACCTCGTCGAGCTTCGAGCTCGCGGCGAAGCGGCTCTCCGCAGACACGATGTCGATCAAGGCCTCCGGGTCGGCGGTGGACAAGGGCGAGTCCCTCAAGGACACGGCACTGACGCTCGGCGCCTACGACCCCGACGTCATCGTCATCCGCCATCCGCAGATCGGCGCGGCGCACTTCGTCGCTCGCGTGACGAACGCACACGTCGTGAATGCGGGAGACGGCAAGCACCAGCACCCGACTCAGGCGCTGCTCGACCTCTACACGCTCCAGGACGAGTTCGGCCGCCTCGACGGGCTCCACGTCGCGATCGTCGGCGACGTATTGCACTCGCGCGTCGCTCGCTCGCTGATCCAGGCCCTCGACCGGGTCGGTGCTCGGGTAACGCTCGTCGGTCCGCCGACGCTCCTGCCGCGTGGGGTGGAGGCGATGGGCTGCGAAACCTCGACCGACATCGACACGATCGGCGCGGCAGACGTCGTCTACGTCCTCCGCATGCAGCAAGAGCGGATGCAGGAGGGCGCCAACTACGTTCCCAGCCTGCGCGAGTACACCGCGCGCTGGGGCGTGACGCCCGAGCGGCTCCGTGCGGGCCAGAAGGTCATGCATCCGGGTCCGATGAACCGCGGCGTCGAGATCGACCCGCGCGTGGCCGACGCATCGGACGCCCTGATCGAGAGCCAGGTTCGCGCCGGGCTCGTGACGCGCATGGCCGTCCTCTACGACCTGCTGACGACAGGCCCGGTCGGCGTCAAAGCCGCGCAGCTGACGGAGGTGGCGTAGATGCTGTACTCGAAGGCCGGACCGGGAGAGAACCTGATCGTCCGTGGTGCGCGCGTCCTCGATCCGCGCGCGAAGGTGGACGCCGTCGTCGACGTTCGAGTGGACGGCGGGACGATCGCGGAGATCGGCTCCCGCCTCGACCCGAACTCCCACCGAGTCGTCGAAGCGGAAGGGCTGACGCTCGCGCCGGCCTTCGTCGATCCTCATGTCCACCTTCGGACTCCTGGGCGGGAGGATGAGGAGACGATTGCGAGCGGCACCGAGGCCGCGGCCGCCGGCGGCTACTGCGCGATGCTCGCGATGCCGAACACCGATCCGATCGTCGACTCGGCGGCCGTCCTCGGCTCGCTGATCGAGACTGCGGCAGCCGAAGGAAAGATTCCGGTCGGGTTCTTCGCGGCGATCACGAAGGGGCAGGACGGCGCCGAGCTGACGGAGATGGCGGAGCTCGCCGACTCCGGCGCGGTCGGGTTCAGCGACGACGGGCGCCCGGTCACCGCGCCGGGGCTGATGCGCCGGGCTCTCCAGTACGGCGCGGTCACGGATCGTCCGCTTGCCGTCCACTGCGAGGAGCCGACGCTCTCCCGCAGCGGGCAGATGCACGAGGGAGCCGTGTCTGCCGAGCTCGGCTTCACCGGCTATCCGTCGGTCGCAGAGAGCCTGATGGTCGAGCGGGACCTCTCGCTCGCCGCCTACGAAAGCCGCCCCGTCCACCTGCTGCACCTCTCCGCACGCGAGTCGGTCGAGGCAGTGCGCGCCGCCCGCGCCGCTGGAGTTCGGGCGACCGCGGAGGTCACGCCGCATCACCTCTGCCTGACGGACGAGGCTGTCCGGTCGCTCGACTCGAACCTGAAGATGAACCCGCCGCTCCGCTCGACCGACGACCGGGCCGCGCTCGTGGAGGGACTCCGGGACGGGACGATCCAGGCGATCGCGACCGACCACGCACCACACGCGAGGCACGAGAAGGAGGTGCCGTTCGAAGCCGCTCCTTTCGGAGTCACGGGGCTCGAGACCGCGTTCGCGTCGCTCTACACGCACCTCGTAGAGCCCGGGCTCGTCAAGCTCGAGCTGCTCCTCGAGCGGATGTCGGCCGGGCCGGCGTCGGTCTTCGGGCTCCCGGTCCCGCGGATCGCCGTGGGCGAGCCCGCCAACCTCGTCCTGCTCGACACCCGCGCAGGCTGGCGCGTGGAGGCAGACGCCTTCCGGTCGCGCTCGGCGAACTCGTGGCTCCTCGGACAACGTCTCACCGGCAAGGTGCGAATGACGGTCGCCGCCGGCCGAACGGTTTCCGAGTCATGACCGGCTTCCTCGTCCTCGAGGACGGCTCGGTTTTCCGCGGCGAGTCTGTCGGGGCACCGACCTTCGCCTTCGGCGAGGCGGTCTTCACCACGGCGATGACCGGCTACCAGGAGATCGTCACGGACCCGAGCTTCGCCGAGCAGATCGTCTGCTTCACCGCACCGATGGTCGGTAACTACGGAGTCGATCCCGGGCGATCCGAGTCGGGCCGCGTGCATGCGAGAGGCGTGCTGATGCGGGAGGCGCGCGGCCCCGGTTGGACGGACTGGCTGCACGACCGCGGTGTGCCGGCGCTCACCGGCATCGACACGCGCTCGCTCGTCCTCTCGCTTCGGGACGCCGGTGCGATGCGGGGGGCCATCGTTGCGGGAGACGGATCCGTGGAAGAGGCGTTGCGCGCAGTCCGGGAGCAGCCGGCAATGAGCGGACGGCCGCTCGCCACCGCTGTGTCTTGCCGCGAGCCGTTCGAGTTCGAAGCCCGTGGCCGGACCCGAATTGCGGTCGTCGACTATGGCTGCAAACGGTCGATCCTGCGGCGGCTGGCGAAGGCAGGAGCAGGGGTCACGGTCTTTCCGGCCACGACCAAGGCGGACGATCTCCGTCACTTCGACGGAGTCGTCCTCTCCAACGGCCCCGGCGACCCCGAGCCGCTCGCGGCGCAGGTGGAGACCGTGAGGGGACTGCTCGGCCGGGTGCCCGTCTTCGGGATCTGCCTCGGCCACCAACTCCTCGCCCTCGCAACCGGCCACGAGACCTTCAAGCTGCCCTTCGGCCATCGAGGCGCCAACCATCCGGTGCTCGAGAAGTCGACCGGACGGGTGCTCGTGACCGCCCAGAACCACGGGTTTGCGGTCAAGCCGTCGGCCGGCCGGGAGGCAACCTATGTCTCCCTGTACGACGGAACCGTCGAGGGCCTGGACTTTCCGGAGCTCGGTGCTCGCTCGGTGCAGTTCCATCCCGAGGCCGGGCCTGGTCCGCACGATGCCTGGCCGCTGCTCGAGAACTGGGTAGAGGAGGTGTGCGCGGGCCTTGCCAAGGCGGCCTGATCTCTCGTCGATCTGCATGATCGGCTCGGGGCCGATCGTGATCGGGCAGGCCTGCGAGTTCGACTACTCGGGCTGCCAGGCTTTGAAGGTGCTCCGCGAGGACGGCTTCCGAACGATCGTCGTCAACTCGAATCCCGCGACGATCATGACCGACCCGGGATTCGCCGACCGGACCTATGTCGAGCCGCTCGACCTCGAAGGCGTCACCGGCGTCTTGAAGCGGGAGCGGCCCGACGCGCTGCTGCCGACGCTCGGCGGCCAGACCGCGCTGAACCTCGCGCTCGAGCTGGCCGAGGCGGGGGTCCTCGAAGACCTCGGCGTGGAGCTGATCGGCGCGGGTCTCGACGTCATCCGCTGCGCCGAGGATCGCGGGCTCTTCCGCGAGACGGTTCGGCTGGCCGGCTACCGGACCCCGGCCTCGACCGTGGTCACCAGCTGGGAGGACGTCCCGCGCGAGCTCACCTTCCCGGTCATCCTCCGGCCGGCCTTCACCCTGGGCGGCCACGGCGGCGGAACCGCCCACTCGGAGGACGAGCTCGTCACGCTGGTCGAGCGAGGCCTCGCCGAGAGCCCGGTCGGCCAGGTGCTGGTCGAAGAGTCGTTGATCGGCTGGGACGAGTTCGAGCTCGAGGTCATGCGCGACACGAACGACAACGTCGTCATCGTCTGCTCGATCGAGAACCTCGATCCGATGGGCGTGCACACGGGCGACTCGGTCACGGTCGCCCCGCAGATGACGCTGTCCGACGAGGCGTACCAGGAGCTTCGGGACGCGGCCGCCGCGATCGTGAGGGCCGTTGGAGTCGAGACCGGTGGCGCGAACATCCAGTTCGCCCGGGATCGCGAGACCGGCGCCCTCCGCGTGATCGAGATGAACCCGCGAGTTTCCCGCTCATCGGCGCTCGCATCGAAGGCGACGGGCTATCCGATCGCGAAGGTCGCCGCGAAGCTCGCGGTCGGCTACACGCTCGACGAGATCCCGAACGACCTGACGGGGACGACTCCGGCGAGCTTCGAGCCGACGCTCGACTATGTGGTCGTCAAGTTCCCGCGCTTTTCCTTCGAGAAGTTCCCGGGCGCCGACCGGACGCTGGGCACCCAGATGAAGTCTGTCGGAGAGGCGATGGGCATCGGGCGCAGCTTCTCCGAGGCCTTCCTGAAGGCGCAGCGCTCTCGCGAGCTCGACGATGCCTGGGAGCCGCGGAATCTCCACCCCTGGTTCGAGACCGAGCTCGAGCGGGCCCGTCAGACGCTCGCCGGGATCGGCAGCCTCGATTCTCTGGTCGCAGACGACTGGATCCGCGTCAAGCGGGCTGGGTGGTCCGACGGTGCGATCGCCGAGCACTGCGGCACGACCGAGGTCGAGGTGCGGAGCAGGCGGCGCAGTTGGGGCGTTCGGCCGGTCTACAGGCGCGTCGACTCCTGCGCCGGCGAGGTGCAAGCCGCTTCGACCTACTTCTATTCGACCTGGGGAGAAGCCGACGAACCCGCTTTTACGAGCCGGCCGAGCGTCGTCATCATCGGCTCGGGACCGAACCGCATCGGCCAGGGAATCGAGTTCGACTACTGCTGCGTCCACGCGGCACAGAGCTTCCGGGAGCTCGGGTTCGAGACCGTCATGGTCAACTGCAACCCCGAGACCGTCTCGACGGACTACGACACCTCCGACCGCCTGTACTTCGAGCCACTCGGCGCCGAGGAGGTGCTCGCCGTGTGTGAGCGGGAGCAGCCCGCCGGCGTCGTCATCCAGTTCGGCGGACAGACGCCGCTCAAGCTGGCGCGCGCGATCGAGGACGCCGGCTACAAGATCCTCGGCACGCCGTTCGACGCCGTCGATCTTGCCGAGGACCGCGAGCGGTTCGGGGCCCTTTGCCACGACCTCGGGATCGAGGTTCCGGCGTGGGGGATGGCGAGCGACCAGGCCGAGGCCATCGATGTCGCAGAGAGGATCGGCTACCCGGTGCTCGTACGCCCTTCCTACGTCCTGGGTGGCCGCCAGATGGCGGTCTGCTACGACGCGGAGACCGTGGCCTCGAGCGTTCCGGTCGGTTCGCGAGTCCTCGTCGACCGTTTCCTCGAAGGCGCGCTCGAGATCGACGTCGACGCGTTGTGCGACGGCCAGGAGACGTTCGTGGCCGCGGTGATGCAACACGTCGAGGAGGCCGGCGTCCACTCCGGGGACTCGAGCTGCGTCCTCCCGCCGCAGGGTCTGGACGAACGCGTGCGCTCGGAGATCGAAGAGGTCGTCTCGATGCTGGCGCCGTCCCTCGGCGTCGTCGGGCTCGTGAACGTCCAGCTCGCAGTGCTCGACGGGAGAGTCTCGGTGATCGAAGCGAATCCGCGCGCCTCCCGCACCGTGCCGTTCGCGAGCAAGGCGATCGGGATCAACCTCGTGCAGGCCGCCTGCCGGCTGGCCGCCGGCGCGAAGCTGGCAGAGCTCGCTCTCGAAAAGGTCGAGATTCCGTCACAGGTGAGCGTCAAGGCAGCCGTCTTTCCGTTTCAGCGTTTTCCCGGTTCCGACCCGGTGCTCGGCCCCGAGATGCGCTCGACGGGCGAGGTCATGGCGAGCGCGGCCGACTATCCGACGGCACTTGCCAAGGCCGAGCGCGCCGCCGGGCGGCCGTTGCCCTCGTCGGGCACGGCGTTCCTCTCGGTCTGCGACGGAGACAAGGACGCCGTCGTCCCGGTCGCCGCCGCTCTCGCCGACCTCGGCTTCACGCTGACCGCGACGAGCGGGACGGCACGGGCGCTCGCCAGGGCGGGGCTCGCAGTCGACCACGTGCGGAAAGTGACCGAGCGCGGGGAGGGCGCGACCGTCGTCGACCTCCTGCGGCGCGGGCGCTGCGACCTCGTGATCAACACGCCCCAGGGACGAGGGGCGCGCTCGGACGGGTATCGGATTCGCGACGCGGCCCTCGTCGCCAGGATCCCGTGCATCACGACGCTGACCGGGGCCGCCGCCGCAGTGCACGCCATCGCGCACGCGCGCGGCGAGGCCATCATGTCGCTGCAGGAGAGGATCGATGCCCTGGCGCGCCCTGCATAACGTCGTCGCGAACGAGCTGATCGGGCCCTACAGGCTCCTACGCGTGGCGCGCGGCTCGACGAATCCGGGGATCCCGGGACAGTTCTTCATGCTCGAGGCGCCCGGGCGTGTCCTCCCGAGGCCGATGAGCCTTTGCCTGGCACCTCCGGGCGAGCTCGGGTTCCTCTTCGAGCCCATCGGCCACGGAACACGCGCACTCGCGGCACTCGAGCCCGACGACGGGCTCCACATTCTGGGCCCGCTCGGAAACGGCTTCCGCCTGGACGTCGGGCGCCCACTGCTCGTGGGCGGCGGAATCGGGGTCGCGCCCTTCCCCTACCTGTCGGAGGCACTTGGCAGCCCCCCGGCGATCCTCGGCTTCCGCACTGAGCGTCACGCAGAGGCGGCGGCGCTGGTTCCGAACGCGCAGGTGGTGGTCGAGCCGACCCGGGTCACCGAGCTCCTGGAGACCGGCTACGACGTGCTCGCCTGCGGTCCGGAGCCCATGCTGGAAGCCGTCCGCGCACTTGCACCGAACGCGCAGCTCGCCTGGGAGGCTCCCATGGCCTGCGGCTACGGAGCCTGCTACGGCTGCGTGGTCGACATCGACGGCGAGCACAAGCGCCTGTGCGTGGAGGGACCCGTCCTTGCAGCAGACGCTGCTGCTTAACGCGTCCGGATGCCTCGACGGGCTCACCGCTCCCGAGGTGGCCCGGTCGCTCGACGCATTCGTTTCGAAGACGGTCACACCCGAGCCGCGGGGCGGCAACGACCCCGTGCGAATCGCCGAGACCAACCACGGGATGCTCAACTCGATCGGGCTTCAAAACCCTGGCCGAAAACGATTCCTCGCCGAGGTCCTCCCAGAGCTTCGCGAGCTCGGCGTTCCCCTCTGGATCTCCGTCGGAGGCTTTGCCGCGCACGAGTACGCGGAGACCTGCGCGCAGCTCGCCGACGTCACGATCGAGCTGAACCTGTCCTGCCCGAATGTCGACGAGGCGCCCGAGTCCGCCGCGGAGATCGTGGCCGCCTGCCGAGCCGCGACTCCGCTCCGCCTCTTTGCCAAGCTCTCGCCGGCCGTGGCGGACATCGCCGAAGTCGCGCGCGCGGTCGAGGCGGCCGGGGCCGACGGCCTCTCGCTCGTGAACACGATCCGGGGCCTGGAGCTGGACGAGCGGACGCTGCAGCCGCTTCTTGCCCGCGCCGTCGGAGGCTACTCCGGTCCCGCGCTCAAGCCCATCGCGCTCGCCGCGGTGTATGCGTGCTTTCGCGCCACCGAGCTTCCGATCGTCGGCATGGGTGGGGTCTGGAACGGTCGCGACGCACTCGAGCTCATCGCCGCGGGAGCAAGCTCCGTCGCGCTCGGAACGGTTCTCTTCGCCGACCCCTGCTCTCCCACCCGCGTCAGACGTGAGCTGCAAGAGTCGGCAGAGCTCTTCGGCCTGGAAGATCCACTTCAGGCACGCGGCCTCGCCCACAAACCTCACGCACCAACGCTGCCGCCAGACCTGACAACAACCAAAGTTCCTGCATTTTTCGCAAATTGATCGCCCTGGACAAGCTGTTAGTATCCCGCGCCGTGGCCTCCGTGAAGACTCAGGCGCAGGCGCCGGCCAGGTCCCGCGACCAGCGCATGGAGGCCCTACAGAGGGCCAACGACATTCGTGTCAAGCGGGCGCAGCTCAAGCGGGACCTCAAGAATGGCCTTGCCGACATCGAGAGGATCCTCGAGAAGCCGCCCGAGTACGTGGCGACCGCGAAGGTGTTCGACATCCTCATGGCCGTGCCGAAGTTCGGCCGCGTGAAGGCAACGCGTTTCCTCACGCAGGCGCGGATCAGCCAGTCGAAGACGGTGGGCGGTCTCTCGGACCGCCAGCGGGCCGAGCTCATTGGCCTCTTCCGGCGCTAGCAGCACCGCTCCGGTCATCGTCGTCACCGGCACCTCCGGGGCCGGCAAGGGCTCGATCGAGCGCATCCTGCTCGACTGGATGCCGGAGCTCGAGCTCGCCATCTCGGCCACGACACGGAGACGGCGCCCGAGTGAGGTCGAGGGCATCCACTACTGGTTCCTCTCCGACGAGGAGTTCGACCAGCGCCTGGAAGAGAAGGGCTTCCTCGAGTACGTGACCTTCCCCTGGGGGCAACGGTCGGGGACGCTCCGATCGGAGATCGACCGCATCCGCGAGCACGGCCGCGTGCCGCTCCTCGATCTGGAGACCGACGGCGCGCTCTACGTCCAGAAGACGGTGCCGGAGACCGTTTCGATCTTCGTGACCGCCCCGACCTTCGAGGAGCTGGAACGCCGCCTGCGCGCCCGGGACACCGAGAGCTCCGGGGAGATCGGCGAACGGCTCGCCCTCGCCCGCGAGCAGCTGGGGGAGGCGGACCAGTTCGACCACGTGATCGTCAACGACGACCTCCAACGGGCCGCCGAGGAGGTGCAGGGGATCGTGCGCGAGCGAATGGCAGCTACGATGAGCGCGTGATCTACCCGAGAATCGACAAGTTGCTCGCGAGCGTCCCGGACCGCTACGGCCTCGTCATCGTGGCCGCCAAGCGCGCGCGGCAGATCAACAACTACCACCACCAGCTCGGTGAGGGCACGTTCGAGGACTTTCCGCCGCCGCTCGTCGAGTCCCGCTCGAAGAACTACCTCACGATCGCCCTCGAAGAAGTCGCCGAGGGCAAGATCAAGCACGAGTACAAGAAGTAGGTAACCGCCGATGGCGCGCGTCCTGGTCGGGGTCACCGGAGGGATCGCCGCCTACAAGGCGTGTGAGCTCGTGCGGCTGTTCGTGCGGGCAGGCCACGACGTCGTCCCGCTCGTCTCGCCCGGTGCAGAGCGGTTTGTGCGCGCGGAGACGTTCTACGCGCTGGCCCGGCAGAAACCGGCAGAGCTCTACCCGCACCTGGAGCACGCCGACCTCTACGTCATCGCTCCTTTGACGGCGAACACGCTCGCACAGCTCGCCCACGGCCTCGCCGACAACGTCGTCTCGGAAGCCGCGCTGGCGCACGACGGGCCACTCCTCATCGCACCGGCCATGAACGTCCGGATGTGGAACCACCCGGCGACCCAGGCCAACCTCCAGACAATTCTCGGGCGCGGCGTCCACGTGGTCGGCCCCGCCGAGGGGGAACTCGCGGAGGGCGAGGAGGGTATTGGCCGCATGGCCGAGCCCGAGGACATCTTCGCCCGCGCCATGGCGCTCCTCGACGAGCCCAATACGAGCCCCTTGCGCGGAAAGCGAGTGGTGGTCACCGCCGGGGGGACACGGGAGCCGATCGACGCCGTGCGCTTCGTGGGGAACCGCTCGTCGGGCCGGATGGGCGCCGCTCTCGCCGCGGAGGCCCACCGGCGGGGCGCCCAGGTGACGCTGATCGCGTCGAATCTGACGATCGAGCCTCCCACCGGCGTCGACGTCGTCCAGGCTCCGACCGCGGCAGACCTCGCCGAGGAGACGCTCACGCGAGCGGACGCGGATGTCGTCGTCATGGCCGCGGCCGTGGCCGACTACCGCCCAGCCGAAGTCGAGGCCGGGAAGCGCTCGAAGGACGGTCAGCTCTGGCCGCTCGAGCTCGAACCGACCGATGACATCCTGCGAACCCTCGGCGACCGGTCGGCAAACGGCCGGATCCTGGTCGGATTCGCAGCAGAGACCGGGGAGGATGGTCTGGCCCGCGCCAGGGCGAAACGGACCGGCAAGAATGCCGATCTCGTCGTCTACAACGATGTGGCCAGATCCGACGTGGGCTTCGATTCGGCTGACAACGAGGTCGTGCTGATTTCTGAGGCAGGGGAGCGAAAGGTGCAAAAGGCGCCGAAGGAGCAGGTCGCCGGCGAGATCTGGGACGAAATCGAGCGCCTGATCGGGGAGAACGGTGGCCGAGCGGCGGACTGAGGAGCGGCCGAGGTCTGTCGAAGTCTCCGGCGAGACGCTCGCCCGGGTGACCGAGAACGTCGCGCGGGTCGTCCACGCGCCGGCCGAGACGCTCCGCCTCGCCGTCATCTCCCTCGTCGGCGAGGGGCACCTGATCATCGAGGACTTTCCCGGCGTCGGGAAGACGATGCTCGCCAAGGCGCTCGCGCGCTCTCTGGACTGCTCGTTCTCGCGGATCCAGTTCACGCCGGACCTCCTGCCGTCGGACGTGACCGGCGTGAATGTCTTCGATCAGCGGACGAACGAGTTCGAGTTCCGGCCGGGGCCGGTCTTTGCGAACCTCCTGCTCGTCGACGAGATCAACCGTGCCTCGCCGAAGACGCAGGCAGCGCTCCTCGAGTGCATGCAGGAGAACCAGGTGACGGTGGACGGGCACAGCTACCCGCTCGGCCGCCCGTTCATGGTGCTCGCGACGCAGAACCCGATCGAGTACGAGGGCACCTACCCGCTGCCCGAGGCGCAGCTCGATCGCTTCACGATGATGCTCTCGATCGGCTATCCGCAGCTTGCCGAGGAGGCGCAGATGCTCAGCGAGCAGACGAGCGAGCCGCCACTCGACAGCCTCGAGTCGGTGTCGAGCACGGCGGAGATCGTGGCTGCGATCGACGACGCCAAGCGCGTCTACGTGGAGGAGAGCGTAAACCGGTACGTGGTCGCGCTCCTCCGCCACACGAGGAACGACGAGCGCCTGTATCTCGGCGCCAGCCCGCGTGCGGGCATCGCGCTCCTGCGAGTCGCAAAGGCTCGCGCACTCATGGAGGGCCGCGAGTACGTGCTTCCGGACGACGTGAAGGCTGTCGCCGGCCCGGTGCTGGCCCACCGTTTGATCCTCGGGCCCGAAGCGCGCGCAGCGGGGCTCGGGCCGGTCGAGCTCGTCGCCGACGCGGTCGAGCGGACACCCGTCCCGGTCTAGATGTCTCCCCGATGACCCGCCGCGGCCGCTTCACCCTGGCGCTCGGTGTGGGCACGTACGCCGCCGCGTGGGCGTTCGGCGCGCAAGTCCTGTACGCACCGGCCGTCGGCCTGCTGCTCGCTGTCGGCGTCGCCCTGATCTGGACGAACGCCCTGGCACGGCCCCTCCGCCTGCACCGTCACATCGATCGCAACCGTCCGATCGAGGGAGAGGACGTCGAGGTTCGGGTCGAGCTCGAGGCGGACGGGGGCGTTCTTCCTGCCACGGCAATGCTGCGAGAACCGGCCGGAAAGCTGGGCGAGCGCGATGTCCTCGTGCTGCGCGACGGACGCTTCCTCAGGGCCGTCTACCGGCTCTCGGGTGTTCCGCGTGGGCGCTACCGCTTCACCGACGCACAGGCAGTCGTCGAGGACCCGTTCGGCCTGGCGCGAAGGGTTCAACCGCTCGAGGACTCGGCACCGCTCCTCGTCTACCCCCGGCTTGCGCGGCTGAACATCCTCTTTGCCGAGAGCGGACTTCGCTCCCAGGGCGGTGGGCGGATCCTGCTTCGCCGGCCGGCGGGCTTCGAGCTGCACAGCGTCCGCGAGTACCAGAGCGGAGAGTCTCTCCGGCGCGTGCACTGGCCCTCCACCGCCCGGCGCCAGCAGTTGATGGTCAAGGAGCTCGAAGACTCCCCGCGCGACGAGATTGTGGTCGTGCTCGACGCCCAGGCCGGGCGCGGTGCGGGCGAGGCGCTGGACTCGAGCTTCGATGCCCAGGTACGCGCAGCGGGCTCGATCCTCTGGGCCCATGCCCGGCGGGGCCGTCAGGCCCGGATCGTCGTCACGAGCGGGACCGAGGGCGACGCCTTCGCAGTTCGCTCCTACGATCGAGACTGGCCGCAGGCGCTCGAGATCCTGGCTGCAGCCGAGCAGACCGGCGCGCGCCCGCCGGAGAACCTGCTGAACGACCAGGCGGGGGCCGCGACGCACGCGCGCGACCTCGCCGTCGTCACCTCCGCGCTCTCACGGCCGCTCGTCGAGGCGCTCGTCAGTCGCGCCGCGAGCCGTCAACAGGTGTCGGTCGTCTACGTCGACGCGCCGAGCTTCGCGCGGCGTCGACGAGGCGACGCGGGGACCGATGCCGCCGTCCTCCGTCTCGAAGCCGCTGGGATCCCGGTCGCCGTCTTGCGGCGCGGTGACGCGCTCGAGGGAGTTCTCGGTTCCGGCTCCCCCGAGCAGGGAGTCGCACATGGGTAGGACGGCGCTCCTCGCCGTGCTGCCGGCCGCGCTGATCCTGAGCGGCTGGAACGGTCTGGAGGAGCCCACGACGGGCCGGGAGTTCCTGCTCGCCGCCGCTCTCGGTGTCGGCGCCGCACTCGTGCCACGCCGGTGGCTGCGCCTCCTCGCCGGGGCGACCGCCCTCGTCGTCGTCGCGTCCGTCGCATTCGATCTCTCTCTGCTCGCTGCGCGTCCGTTCGACGGCGATCGTCACTTTTTCGGGCCGCTCGTCTCGCGTTTCGGCAACGGCGTCGCCGACTTCTACGAGGTCGGCCTCCCGTTTGACCCTGCTGAGCGGCCGCGGATGCACGGGGTCATCGTGCTCGCAGTCTTCGCGTTCACGTTGCTCGCGACGCTCGCGATCCGAGCCCGCCGGGCCGTTCTCGCCACCGCGGCGACGCTCTGCGGAGCTGCCTGGCCCGCGACGCTCGCTCCCGAGGGGGCGACCACGACGCGGGGAGTGCTGATCCTCGCCGCTGCGCTGATCCTTCTCGCCGGCCTCCGCCCCGGCGCAGCCCGAGGTGGGAAGCAGGCGCTGCTCGTCGGCGGAGGAATCGTCGTCGCCGCTCTCGTCGCGGTCAGCTCGCCGTCGGTCGCCAAGGGCGGCTTCCTCGACTGGCAGGAGTGGCAGCCGTACAAGCGCGACGCCCAGCCGGTCAGCGTGCAGTACGTCTGGGACTCGGACTACGACGGGATCGACTTCCCCACAAAGGCCACCACCGTGCTCAAGATCAGGGCGCCGCGCCGGTCGCCGTACTGGCGGGCGACCACGCTCGACGTCTTCCTCGACGACCACTGGCGAGAGCAGGGAGGGCCGGTGGAGGCGATCACCAAGGGTGACCGGGACACCCTGGTCAGTGACCCCTACCTTCCCCCGAGAGCGAGCGACCCGGAGAACTGGCTGCGCCAGGAGATCACTGTGGAAGCGCTCCAGGACAGCCATTTGGTGGCCGCGAGCGTGCCGGTCGCCTACGAAGCGGGCGCTGCTGCTGCGTACGGCTCCGGAATCGCTTACGTGGGGCGGCTGCACAGGGGCCAGGACTACCAAGCGTGGAGCTATGCACCGCAACCGACTCCGGCCCAGCTCGCCGCCGTGCGGCCCAACTACCCGACCGGCCTCTTCGACGCCTATCTCGCAGTCGGGGGCAGCATCGGGCTTCCACCGTTCGGAACAGCCGGCCGTAACGAGGTCGTGCAGCGGGGATTCGACTTTGACGAGCGGCTTGCCGAGTACGAGCCGCTCTTCCGTCAGGCCCAGCGTGTCGTGGGTCGCCCGCGCAACCCGTACGCCGCGGTCGTCGCGCTCGAGGCATGGTTTCGCTCGAGCGGCGAGTTCAACTACGACGAGACGCCGCCCGCCGGGGCCGGAGCTCCGCCCCTCGTCTCGTTCGTGACCGGCCACCGACGTGGTTACTGCCAGCACTTCGCCGGTGCGATGGCGGTCATGCTGCGCTACCTCGGGATCCCCGCACGTGTCGCCGCCGGATTCACCACGGGCCTCTTCGACGAGGACGCTCAGGAGTGGACGGTCGCCGACACGAACGCGCACACGTGGGTCGAGGTCTGGTTCGAGGGCTACGGCTGGCTGCCGTTCGACCCGACGCCCGGCCGCGGACGGCTTCGGAGCTCGTACACGGCCTCGTCCCTCTTCTTCGACGCGGACGGTGCCACGGCGGCGTTCGCCGGGGTGGCGGCCGCGGCCCTCGGGTTGGACATTCTCCGGAATCGCCTCGGCGGCTCGACGACGTCGCCCGACGACCGGCCACGCGGCGCCGATCCCGGCTTCGGCCCCCAGGCGCCGGATCGGACGGGGTCGTCCTCGACCGGTGAGAACCAAAACGACGTCCGGCTCCTGGGGCTCTTGCTTGCCGTTGCGGCTGGGCTCCTGGCGGCGTTCTGGCTCGTGAAGGCCGGGCGGCGACGCCTTCGCTACATGACTGACGATCCGCGGAGGCTCGCCGCGGCGGTCAGGGCCGAGCTCGTGGACTATCTCGCCGACCAGCGGGTCGGCACACCGACGAGCGCGACGCCCGCAGAGCTGAGCGCGGTGGTGCGCGAGAACCTTCGCGTGAATGCCGACCGGCTGGCGGACTCGCTCGCCGCAGCCCGGTTTGCGCCCGATGAGGACGCAGAGCTCGCCGCCCAGGACGCCCGGCGGGAGCTCCGCCGAGTCCTCCGCTCGGCTCGCCGGGGTCTGAGCGCGAAAGCGAGGCTCCGCGGCCTCCTGTCGCTGCGCTCATTCGGTCTTCGCCCCGCTTGAGCAGGCGCTTTGTCTACCGTTGAGACAGGCGATATGAGCGAGACCTACGACCTCTTTCAGCAGGGCAGATCGCACCTCCGCAAAGGACGCGCGGCACAGGCGACAGTGGCGCTCGAGAAGGCCAAGCGGCGCGAGCCGGACAAGGCGTCGATCCGCGAGGCGCTCGGCATCGCCTACTTCCGCATCCAGCGCTGGGACGAGGCCGAGCGGGAGTTCCGTGCACTGCTCGAACTGTCTCCGGCCGATGACTATGCGCATTACGCACTCGGCCGCTGCCTCGAGAAGAAAGGGCGCGAGCACGAGGCGAACGGCCACTACAAGCTCGCCAGCTCGCTCCGTCCGGGCAGCGAGCAGTACGCCGCCCGAATCCGCGACCTCGAATAATCACCGCATGCGTGCGGTCGTCCAGCGTGTCGCGTCGGCGCGCGTACGCGTCGACGGAGACCTCGTGGGAGAGATCGGCGCAGGACTCTGCGTCCTGCTCGGCGTGAGCCGGGAAGACGGGGTGGACGGCGCTCAGCGGCTCGCCGGACGGGTCGCTCGTCTGCGCATATTCGAGAACGACGAAGGTCGCTTCGACCGGTCGCTGCTGGATGTCGGCGGCGAGGCGCTCGTCGTCAGCCAGTTCACACTCATCGCGGACACCGAGAAGGGGAACCGCCCTAGCTTCAGCGGCGCCGCCCCGCCGGAGCAGGCCGACCCTCTCTACAGACGGTTCTGCGCCGCGCTCCAAAGACTCGGCGTGGAGGTGGAGACCGGCCGCTTCGGCGCCCGCATGGCAGTGGAGCTCGTGAACGATGGCCCCGTCACGATCGTGCTCGACGGCTAGTGCGTCTGAAAAGAACGGAGCGGCATGATGCTCCTGATGCGAAGTGCGTTCTTGTTGGTATCCGTGCTGCTGCTGACGGGCTGCGGAGGCAGTGAGGTCGTAGAGAAGGACTCGTCGGCTCGAAGAACCCTCGAGCCTGCCCGGATCCTGGTCGGTCCGGACGGCCGGGTCCTGCTCGTGGGCATCGCCAGGCTGCTCGGCGAGGGGCACGAGTGCGGCAACGAGCGTCAGGAGACAGCGGAGTTCGTCGCCGCTCGCCTGCAACCCGCGGGAGAGGTCTCGGCGGTCTTGACCGTGCCACAGGAAGAGATCGAATGGTGCGCCGAGCGCGTGGACGAGGCGGTCATCCTTCCGGACGGCGGCTTCGCCGTCGGAGGACCGATCTACGGAGCGCCCGAATCCGAGGGCTCCTCCGACCGTGGCTTCGTCGCCGCGAGATTCACTCCCACCGGGGAGCCGGGCGAGATCGCACACGTGACCTACCCGACGACCCAGCTCGCAGCCTGGCTCCTGGGTGTCAACCCGCCACTGGACGACGAGCAGCCCGAGCTGCGTGGCCTCGCGCAGGTCGCGGGTGGGCGGCTCGTGCTCGGGAAGTATCAGACCGGTTTTCCGAACTACACGTTGTTCATGCTCGGGAAGAAGGGACATCAGCTGGGGCGGACGCTCGTGCACACGAAAACGGAGACCGCTGTCCTCGGCGTGGAGGCGAGTCGGCATGGGATTTACGTGCTGACAGAGGAGTTTCCGATCGGCGAGGGCACCGACTACCGCTACGGCCTGTACCGCCACAGCCTCGGCGGCAGGCTCGCCGAGAAGGCACTCGTCGACCCCGGTCGTTCACGGTTCGAGGTTGCGACCGACTTTGCCCTACAGGACGACGGAGGCGTCCTCGTCGCCGGGGAGCTCGACCGAGGGCGGACGAGGATGCTGTTCGTCACCCGCCGAAACCCTTCGGGCGCGATCGATCGGAGCTGGGGAAAAGACGGGCTGACCCTGCTGGCACTCGGCCGTCTCGCCGCGGATGACAACCTCTATACGGACTCGAGAGCCGCTGTTGGGATCCTCCCCGACGGCAAGGTGCTGGTCGCCGGCTCGATCAGGGGCCGGCCCGCGAAGGTGTTCCGCCTGGACGCCAAGGGACTGTCCGACAAGGCCTTCGGTGAGGGTGGGTCCGTGACCCTGAAGCCGCTCTAGGCCTTGCTATCCTGCAAACACCACATTTCGAGATGCAGGACGAAATGGGCGCGCGGCGCCCGTTTTTTTTGAGGAGACACAGGTGGCGAACGTCTACGACAAGGAGAAAGCGCTGCTCCGGGAGATCACACCGAAGGTCGAGAAGGCGGTTCCAGGGGTCGAGGTGCTCGCCCTCGAGCTCTCCGGGCCCGAGCGCTTCACGATCTTCATCGATCACCCCCAGCGGGTGGACCACGCCCTCTGCGTGCGTGTCACCGACGTCCTCCGCGACTATCTCCAGCGGTACGCGATCGACGTCTCCTCGCCCGGCCTCGAGCGCCCACTGCGCACGCCCGCACACTTCGAGCGGGTCGTCGGCCGCAAGGTCGCGCTGCGCACGGCGACGGACATCGAAGGGCGCAAGCGCTTCAAGGGCGAGGTCGTCGACACGAGCGAGGCGGGAATCCGCGTCTCCGCCGACGGCAACGAGTACGAGATTCCGTACGACTCCATCGTGCGGGGCAACCTGATCGAGGAGGGTGTCAAATGAGCCGCGAAATCGTCGAAGCCGTCCGCGAGCTGGAGAAGGACAAGAATCTCGAGGGCGGGATTCTGATCGACGCCCTCCGCGACGGATTGCTCGCCGCATACAAGAAGACGCCGGACTCCTACCGGCACGCGACCGTCGAGATCGACGACGCCGGAGACTTCCGTGTCTTCGCGATCCACATGCCGCAGGACCTGGAGGAGCGCCTGCTCGAAGAGGCACGCGAGAAGGCCTACGACGATCTCGAGAAGATCGAGGAGGAAACCGGCGAGAAGCAGCACACACTGGTCACCGACGACGATCTCGAGATCGATTGGGACCAGGTGCCCGAGAACCAGGTGCGCCGCGAAGACGTCACTCCCGAGAACTTCGGCCGCATCGCCGCGCAGACCGCGAAGCAGGTCATCCAGCAGCGGATCCGCGAGGCCGAGCGCCAGATCATGTACGAGGAGTACGTCGACCGTGTCAGCGAGGTCGTGACCGGCATCGTCCAGCAGGCAGGCGACAGGAACAACATCCTCGTCGACCTCGGCAAGGTCGAGGCTCTCCTGCCGCGCTCCGAGCAGGTGGACGGAGAGCGGTACGAGCAGGGAAGCCGGATCAAGGCGGTCATCACCGAGGTTCGGTCCGGAACCAAGGGGCCGCAGGTCATCCTCTCCCGGCGCGATCCCGAGCTGATCAAGACGCTCTTCGAGCTCGAGGTGCCCGAGATCGCCGACGGCCTGGTCGAGATTCGCGGCGTGGCGCGGGAGCCCGGCTACCGCTCCAAGATCGCGGTCGTCTCGCACGCCCAGGGCGTGGACCCTGTCGGCGCTTGCGTCGGCCCCCGCGGCTCTCGCGTCCGGATGGTCGTTTCTGAGCTCCGCGGCGAGAAGATCGACATCATCCCGTGGAACACGGAACCGGCCCGTTTTCTCGCCAAGGCGCTTTCGCCGGCGAGGGTGCGCGAGGTCTACATCGACGACGACACGAAAGAGGCGACCGTCATCGTCCCCGAGGACCAGCTCGCGCTCGCGATCGGCAAGGAAGGTTTGAACGCGCGGCTGGCAGCCCGTCTGACCGGCTGGAAGGTGGACATCCAGTCGGAGGCCGAGTTCGCCGCCTCCGAAGCGGAGGCCGCGTTCGCGGGCGGGGAGGCCGGCGAGGACTTCTCGGGCCGTTGCGCCGCGATTCTCTCGAACGCCAAGCGCTGCCCGAACGCAGCTGTGCCTTCGACCCTGTTCTGCGGGATCCCGGCGCACACCGCCCTTGCCGACCGCGATGCTTCCGGGGTGACCTGCGGGGGCGCTGAGGCCGTTCCCATCGCCGGCGCCGAGGTAGAGGCGCCCGAGGCCGAGCCGGGGGAAATGGGGGAGATGCCGTCGCCGGAATCGAGCGAGCTGCCCTTGCCGGAACCAAG